>JBOHYT010000423.1:0-9880 GCA_050738055.1 Rhodanobacteraceae bacterium | reverse complement strand
GTGCAGGATCGGCTGAAAACAGGTGGTTGAGGCACATATGCAGGAAAACGATGCCCTTCGTGGTGCGGAAGGCGCGCCACGACCCTGCAATGGTGGGTCATTCGACCCACGGCCAATCGCTGCGGCCTTGCCGAGGCCAAGTCAAGTAGCGAACACCGGCCTGGATGGAGGTCAGGTAAAAGTACCCAAGTAGAGGAATCCCGGCTGAATCCATTGGATTGGTCAATTTTCGAGGCGACAGACCCAATCCATGGACGGTAGAGATTAACTGGGATTCGTATCAGGACCCCGTTCGGGGTCGAAGAACGGGGGCAAGACCCTTAGCCAAAGACAAAGCGGCGCTGTAGGACCAAGCGGTTTTGCGGAAGTACGGTTAGGTTGCGAGGAGAAAGAGAAGAGGAAGAACGGCGAGTCAAGCCGCGCCTAAGACAGGCGGCGTCAAGCCGCCGCACTCCATACGCGTTTTGGAGCGCGCGTGGCTGGTTGGGCGGCAGAATGAAAAACGTGGGCAAGACTGGGTAGCGCGGTGTGCGAATCGGTTCGCAGTCCGATTCAGATTCTGTCACCTGCGCGCCTGTTTCATGGTTCCACTGCTTTATTTTTTCCGCCGGTGGCGGAAAAAATCGGGGCGACAGGATTTGAACCTGCGACCTCTACGTCCCGAACGTAGCGCTCTAGCCAAACTGAGCTACGCCCCGATTGTTGGAACTTTCAAACCTCGAGCGCATGGGGAGCAGGCGACTCGATTCGGATCCAGCCCGGCCGATCTGAGGCAGTGGCAACGGTCAGGCCATCCTTGCAGCAATGGTCAGGAATTATACGGCGGCCTAAGAGTAGCGTCCATGGGGAAACCGGGGAATTCGGCGGCACGGTTCGGTTTCCTCCCGCGCCGCGCGCAGGCCGCAAAAAAAAGGCGGCCTCGAAAGGCCGCCTTGCATGGCAGGTGTGATCGCCCATCCGCGGGGATGGGCGCGCGTTATTTCACGCCTTCCAGACTGGTGTTGATCTGGTACTCGAGGATGTTGCATTTGCCGTCGTAGGTGCGCTCGATGCCGACCGTCAGACGAATCTGCGCGATCGGATCGCCGGAGTCGTCGATGGCCTGCCCGGTGATCATGGCCGTGTACACCGGCGCCGGCGTAAAGGTCAGCATGTTGCTCATGCGCGCGTAGCCGCTTTCGACGTAGGTCGAGCCGAACGTGTCGTTGAAGGAACTCGGCGCGATCATCTGGTGCTTGTACCAGACGCGCGAATTCCAGTTCGTCAGGTGGTAGTCGCTGTACCCGGTACCGCAGTATTGGACCATGTTTCCGACCGAAACGTACCCCAGCGCCGGCTTGTTGCCGAACACGTAGGTCGGCTGGGCCTGCCCGATATACCCGCCCTGCAGCCACATGTACAGCATCGGTGAGGCAATCAGGTTGGGGTTGATCTTGAAGGTCGTTTCACGGTCCATGTTGTAGTGGCCCAGGGTCCGGCCGACGGTATCGTCGAGCGGCCGCATCGGGTTCTGGGTCAGAATCTCGCGGATGCCCTGGTTCTGGTTGTCGATGTAATCGACCAGACTGTTGGTGGTGAAATAATTCTGCGAAATGTCCAGGCCCTTGGATGCGTCGGCAATCGGCATCGCGCCGGGGTCGTTATTCATGGCTGCCGGCGGTACGGCGATCGGATCCTTGCCCAGCCACTGCGAACAGGGCGGGTAGCCCCAGCCGTTGGTCGAGTCGCTGTCGTTGGCCTGGTTCAGGTCGCCGAGTTCCCAGATCGAGTCAAGCCCGGTGCTGTTGGACAGATCCCACCAGTTCAGTTCGTGGAAATCCACGTCGTCGGCGCTTTCGTGCCCGATCGGCGTGCAGTAGAAGAAGTTTTTGAAGTTGCTGTCCGTCACGTTGCCGATCTGGTACAGGGCCAACTCCAGTTTGCTTTCCACATACTGCGACACCGGCGATCCGGCGGCCATCCCGTTGTCTTCGTTGAAGCCCGGATTGGTGGCACTGGTACCCGTACGGACCGGGTCGGGCATGATCCCGTTGCCGAATTCGTCCATTTGATCGGGCGACGCGCCCCAGGCCACGTGGTCGGTGTTGCGCTCGCCCGGCGTGGGCAGGCTGAACACCTGGCACTCGTGATCGGTCCCCTTCGCCAGGTACCAGTGCACGTTGCCGAAGGCCGGATCGACGCGGCTGGACGCACCCGCCGTCCAGATTACGTCCGGATGGAGTGGGTTGTTGTCCTTGAAACAGTAGGCCGAGTTGTACTGCCACATCGAGGAGGGGCCGTTGTCGAGCACCCAGGGGGTGGACACGCTGAACTCGAGCACATTGTCGAGGTACTTGTTGGTCAGCTCCGGCGGCGCCCCCCCCATCGGGCCGGTCGGCAGACCTGCCCAACTGCCGGTCGTGGGCACGGTATCGACATTACCCCAGTCCACCGGGTTCATCCCGGTCACATCGTTGGTCGGGTTGGTCGTTTGCTGGCAATAGCGCCCGTAATCGATCCACAGCCGCTGGCCGGACGGGTTGACGACCGGTCCTTCCACGGTATCGGATTCGAAGGGAGAAGCCCCCAGGTTATAGGTGATTTTGCTGATCGAATCGCCGGCCTTAAAGCCACCGGCGTACGGTTCGCAGGGCTGCACCACCATCATCGTGCCGCTGCGGCCGCCGGTGGTGGTCACCACGCGACCATGCGCCTGCGAGGTGGTGTCCACAATGTAATCGCCATTGACCAGCCCGGCGATCGGGCTCATTAACACCGGCCCCTGGCCTTCGTCGCCGTCCACCCACCAGGGCCCTTTGGTCCAGAGCAAGGAATGCGGCGTCAGAACCCCGGCCGGACCCGGTCCAGGCAGATCGCCCACGCCCAGGTAATCCGGGAAGGTAATCACGCCACGGACTTTCTCGATCAATTCCTCGGGCGACTGCGCATTGGCGTTGGTGCCGGTCGTCCACAGGTCCCAGCTCTGGCGGTCCACCGGGAAGTACCCGTCGCAGTTGGTGCTCCAGGTTTCCGTCGACATGTTGATGAAACGGACCCAGGAATCGTCCATGTTGTTGTCGCCGAAACTCGGAATCGGCGCAGGCGGAGCCGGATTCACCACTGTATTCAGCGCGGGGGCGCCCATGTAACTGGCCCAGGACGGACTGCCGCCCGGATTCACGTTGCTCATGTACATCCCGCCGTCGAAGATGCGGGCGAAGGGATTGTCCTTGCAGATAAACCCGGCCGGCTGGGATTGTTCGTTGCCGCCAGCGTTCAGCCCCGGTACGCCCGGCAAGGTTGCATTCGGCAGCCCTGTGTCCTGCTGGTAGGTGACCACATTGCCGACATTCGACACAACCTGGTAGACCCCGTTGAAGGAGCCGTCCGCACAGCCTTCCACCCGGATGTAGTCGCCTTTGGCCGCAATGTTCGCGGTATCGCAGGACCACAACAGCGGTTCGGCGGGCATCGGCGCCCCCGGATTGAGGAAGCTCGACAGGTCGTTTTTCATCGTCACCGTAACAGTGCCCGCGTTGCGGCTGATGTTGGTGATCACGTCGCGGCCGTATTCCTCGGTTGGCGAGCCCTGCGTGAGGTTATCGGTTGTATAGGTGGGCCAGAAGTAATCGTAGTAGCGGTCCTGATTGGTGATGTACTGCGGCGAGCCGCGGAAGCGTGACCCGTAGACGATTTTCTCCGGGAAGAAATACGGGTGGAAGTAAATCACCTTGAATTCTTCCGGATGGCCCTGTGTCATCGCCTGCATCGGGGCATTGCCGGCGGTCGGCGAGAAAAGGCCGTAGTTGGAGGTATCGCTGCCGGCTTTTTCGTACGGATAATGATGTCCGTCGATCGAGCGGTCGACATTGGGATCCCACGGCAGAATCGGCGAACGACCGCTGCTGTCCCAGGCAATGGTCGGACTGCCAGCCACCCCTGCCTGCCATGCCTGGCCGCCAGCATGCCCGTCTTCGTTCCACCAGTAGAACGCCTGCCAGTCGCAGTCCTGGCCGTAGGTGCGGTTGTAGGTCGGCCAACTGAAGCTGTTCAAATACACGCCCAGGTTGTTGTTGGCGCCGGTATAGCGACTCGCGTCGTCGCCAGGCGCGGAACCGTACTGCGGGCCGTTCTGGCCCCACATTTTGGTGTGTTTTTCGATCGACTGGCGGAAGGCCAGGGTCACCGGCATATCGATCGAGAAATTCTCGAACGGAAAGGCCTTCGCGCCGCTGGCGCCGGACCAGTTCGGGCTGGTCAGCGTGATCCCACGCTGCATCAGCATCGGCGTGGTGGCGCGGATAAACATACCGCGGTTGCCGGTGCGCGTCGTCCAGCGGTAGCCTTCGTCGACGCCGTTGGCCGAATAGTTGCCGGTCTTGCCCGCGTTATAGGGAATGCGGTCGCGCCCGATTCCCCAGGTCATATCGACCAGCTTGCCGAACACGCGCTGCACCGCGCGCTGTTCGAATTCGGTCGTGTTGTAGTTCACCCACTGCAAGGTGCCGCCTGCGTCGGCCTCGCGCACCGACACGCCAAAATGCACGGGGTCGAACTGGTCGAACATGTCGATCAGCAGCGGAATGCCGTAGTGGGTGCCGGACGCGTCCACATGCAGAATGCCCGGCGTGGCCTGCTTGTACCACTGGGTCAGGCCGCCGGCGGGTTCGGTCGGGTCGGGCTCCATCAGCCGGCCCTTGACGTAAAAGAACGGCTGGCTGTTGCCATAGCCGGCATCCAGCCGGATGGTGCCCTGGGCCCCCGAAGTGGGTTTGCCGCTGGACCCCGACAGGCTGTTGTAGGCTGCGTTATAGTCGCTGGAATAGGTGCCGTCGCACATGTTGGTCCAGCCGGCCGGGTTGTTCACGTTGTAATCGGTCACCCACATCCGGAAAAAGTCCTTGGCGGTGTATTCCTGGCGCCAGGTGTGGTTCGACATCGACTCGGCGACTTCGTTGTTGTAGGTGTTGGTGGAGGTGTTGGAGCGCGCGATCGGCCAACACAGCTCGATGTAGTTCATCACCAGCGGCAAGCCCTGCGGATAGGCGTAGTCAGTGCTGGAGTTGACCAAGCCGGTTGCCGAAGACGGCAAATTCGGATCGTCGTCCATTTTCAGATCGACCGTACCGCCGCCCGAAGGCCCGGTGCTGGCGCCGATGTCGGCCTTGAGCATCCCGATGGTGAAGGCGTTGGGTGCCACCACCGAAATCACCGAGCGCGCGCCGCTGAACACCCCCGCTCCACTGATCAACACCTGGTCGTTGGGATGAACCGGGATCGGCGTGGTGGTGCGGATTGTCACCAGGTAGTCGGTGGCGTTGGGCATCAGCGTGGGCTGGATGCCGACCAGGGAGTCGATCACGTTGCTGTTCACGTCGGTCTGGACGGTCGGATTGCCGGCGATTGTGAACTGGTAGTTGGCCCAGGTCTGACGCAGCCCGATTCCGGCCGCGTCGTAGGCGTATTGCGGGATGTGGGTCATCCACTGGTCATACGGAATTTCCGTGTACTGCGGCAGGAACAGGCGCTGATCGTTGTTGTACACCAGCGGCTTGCGGAAGTCGTTCCCATTCGAACTGCCGAAGGAGGTGCCGATTTTTCCGTCCTGGTCAGTGTCGTTCAGATAGTACGGCGGATAGACGCGCGCGCGGCCCATTTCGGTCACCGTCGAACGCATGTACTGGTGCAGTTGGAAGGAACCGTAGGTGGGAGCGACGTTGCTGTTTTTGCTCGTCCAGTAGTCCCACTCGGCCTTTGACGACACCTCCCAAGCTTGGCGCCAGTTCATGTTCTGCCAGATGGTGATGTCCGGCGTCAAAGTGCCGGCCGAATTCGACCAGTTCACCACCACGCCCGCGGCCGGACCCATCCGGTATTCCGATTTCCAGTTGTCTTCGTAGTCTTCGTTGGGCAGCCGGATCGCCGACAGCAAAAACGACAGTGCCAGCGCACCGGCCGCGTTCGCCCGACGCGTGCTCTCCGCACCCACGCCCAGACCGATGACTGTCCCCGCGGAATCGGTGCGGTAGGCCAACGGACTGTAGGGGGTCAACCCGCCCAGCTTCACGCCCAGTCCGTTGCCCAGGTAATGTAAATGGGCCAGTTGAGTCAACAGCGCAATCGCGCCGCTTTTGCCCTTCACCATCCGGAACCGCGCGTCGAAAATGTGCTTGTATTCACCCGCCACCAGCGCGGGCGCCCGCCCGGGGGTGCTCATCGTCTGATCGTCGTCTTGCGGTTGCTGCGGGCAGGGGCCTTCATAACCCGACTGCGGATCGCCCGCGTTGCGCGTCTGGGAGGCAATCCCGGACCAGAAATATTGGTTGGTCTTTTGATCCGGATTTTCGCCCATGAACAGGTCGCCGGTTGAATCGATGATCACGCGGTCGTTGTTCCAGAGGCGATCCAGGGTGTAGTCGTACCCGATCGGGGTCAGCCATCCGGCCAGGAACTGGCAGTCCTGCTCGGCCACCGCCAGGTCCTCGTTGTCGCCCCAGGTGCCGTTGCCGCGCGGCAGTTCGTCCATGCCGTTGGCGGCCATCCCGTTGTAGTTGGTATCGTCGAGCATGAAGGCTTTCTTTTTAAGCAGCATCATGAATTCGGCGCGGGTGCGGATCGGTCCGAAGTCCAAAATGTGCCAGAAGACGTGGCCGGTGATGCCCTGGCCCCAGTACTGCAGGTCGCCGACGTCCTGGTTCGGCCCAGCGTACAGGCTGGCCGGCGAGGAATACGCAAATTTCGGATTCTTCAGTTCCGCGGTCCCGGCCGCAAATTCGGTGCTCGACAGCGCCGCGTCGTAGGCGCCCATATTGGTGGACGAGGTCGAACGGGTCTCGCCGTCAATCGCTCCGAAATCGTTCCAGTACACCGTGTTGGTCGTGGCATTGTTGAACACGTCGGCAGGGTTCCCCGGCATGCGGATGTTGTTCAAGCTGGTGTTCTTGATCTGGTTCATGCCCGACTGGTCGCCCCAGACGCGCCAGGTTCCGGCACTGGTGTTGCTGGCCGCGAAGGCTCCGCCCGGCGCGGTGTTGGATCCGGTGCCGTAGGAGGCCCGCGCGTCCAGCGGTTGGCCGTAGAGGTCGTAGCCGCGGTCGAAGGCCGGGAAAATGCCGGGGTTGCCGTTGCCGACCGGGAAAAACCCGTGGTAGCTCCAGTAGCGCGGATTGCCCAGGCAGTTCACATTCGGCAGGCCGCCATCGGGCAGAATCGTGACCGCGTAGCGGCCGGTGGGATGGCCCATTTCGTCGTAGGTGTAGATCCACTTGGCTTCGTTGTAGTGGTAGGAGCGGCCGGAGTAGTAGAAGTCTTCACCCGAGTCGTCCCCGTCAGTCGCTTCGATCTGGTTGGTCGCATTGTAGTCCGCGCTGCCGACCGGGAAATGGGTGGTGTCGTTGGGGGTGAGCACGCCCGGATACTGTTCCAGTTCGTAGTTGTTGTTGACTTCGTTGATGTTGATGGCTCCGCCGTACATCTGGCCGTTGGCCGCGGCCACTTGCGGCCCCATGCACAGCGCACCATAGGTGGCGGTCTGGTAGTTGGTGTCGACCAGGTCCGACCGGAACACCCGGGTGAAGCTGTCGCCCACCATGGTGTTGGTGTTCACGAAGTTCCAGGGCGCCGTCACGATCGGATCGCCGTTCAGCGCATCCCCCGCGGCAAACGGATAGCTGTTTCCCGTCGTGCCGTGATAGTCCTGGTAGGTGTAGCCGATCGGACTGCCGTTGCGGTCGTGGCCCCAGCCGTTGTAGCTGCCGCCGGCGTAGAGATCGGTGGGGCGGTTGGGGAAGTTGTTGCGCCAGTAACCGTCCAGGTCGGTGCGGTTGAAGTGCAGCCCGTTTTCAAACCAGTCGTTGACGTCCGAACTGGTGGGGAGAAACCCGTCGGTGAAGCGCGACTCGCCGGCGGTCGGCAGGCCGTAGTTTTCCCACTGGTTCACCATGATGTTCGGGTTGACTTTGGCGTTCACCCACTCCCAGTCCGACACCAGATTGACATGCTCAACCGCGCCAAAACGATTCATCGGAACGCCGGGGTACACGACCCGGTTCAGTTGCAGCTCCGACGCCAACAGCGGCTTGCTGTCGTACTCGAAGGCATAGGAGTTGCCGCCGCCGTCGGCGATCGTGGTGTCGCCCAGTTGCATGTGCGTGTCGTGGTCGCCGGCGCCGCCGGGGGTCCACTGCGAACAGACAAACGGTTTTGCTTCGTTCACGCCCCAGACGTCGTACATCAGGAAACCCATGGCGTTGGCCATGCCTTCCTGGGCGCGGATTTCGGCTTCGTTGTAGGACCGGTAAAACACCGCTTCCTGGAAATCGGCCTGCACCGCGGTGCTCAGCGAAATCCCGAGGATCAGCAGCGAAGACAACACCAGGATGGTCATCAACAGCGCCAATCCGCGCTCGCTGCGTTTGACCTTCGTCCGCTTCCGCCGCGGCCCCTGTGTCACTTTGCGTGTCGGTTCCATCGGTTCGTTCCTATTCGTGGCCCTTGCCGGTAGCGTACCATTAGGACTCTGCGCCGTATCCTTGTTGAACCGAATGCAGGCTAAACAGACACGGTTTCAGAGGGTTCCTGAAGAAATAAAAGGCACACGTGCACCCTGTTTTTCTCGATTTTCCCCCATTTTCCCCCCAATTCCCCGTTTCGACCACCCCCGAACCCCCGGCTTTTCGCATCAATGGCGAAAATGTATCTTATGCCAGCAAACCATTCGCAAACCGCCTTCGGCCGACCCCGACCCTAGACGCTCACCAATCCCCTCCCCCACCCCTCACCCCGCGGCACCGCCCGCCCGGACAGTCCCGTGCCCGCGATGGCGGCCGCGGTGCTGGCCAAGCCGGGAAAAAATTGCTCCACTGCATACCCGAATTTCCGCTTGAAGGTATGACTACAAGTAGAGTCATCCAAAAAGGAGTACCGCCCATGCCCCCCGTCTTCCCCACCCTCCCCGCGCCCGAAACCGTCTCCCTCCGAACGCCCGACGGGGTCATGGAAGCCCAACTGTTCCAGCTCAAGGTCGCCGCGCCCACGCCAGCCGTCATTTTTTACATGGATGCGCTGCTGATCCGGCCGGAACTTTCCCGCATGGCCGCGATTCTGGCCGCTCACGGCTACGCCGTCATCCTGCCCAACCTGTTCTACCGCAGCGGCACCATTGCCGGGATCAAACCCTTCGAACCGGGGTCGATCATGAGCAATCCCGCCGAACGCGAACGGCTGATGGGGATGGTCAAATCGCTGAAACTCGCCAAGGTGATGGAAGACACTCGCGCCTGCCTCGATTTTCTCGCCACCCGGCCGCTGATCGACGCCAAGACCGTCGGCTGCGTCGGGTACTGCATGGGCGGCGGCATGGCGCTCACCGCCGCCGGCACCTTCCCCGATGTGGTCAAAGCGGCCGCCAGCTTTCACGGGGGCAGCCTCGCCACCGACCAGCCCGACAGCCCGCATTTGATGGCGCCGAAAATCCGCGCCAAACTGCACATCGGCGTGGCGGAACTCGACGCCATGTTCACGCCGGAACAGGCCGAGCGGCTCAAACAGGCGCTCACTGCCGCCAAGCTCGATTTTCAGTACGAAGTCTACCCCGGTGTGAAACACGGCTTCGCCGTCTTCGATCACAGCGTCTACGACCCGGCCATGTCCGACCGGCACTGGGAACGGCTGGCCGCGCTGTTCGCAAAGGCACTGATGAAATAATAAGAAGCTCAGAAAATGCCTGGCTGTTCCGGCCTTGACTTGCGGGGGTGAATCGAAAAGGAAGCGCGCGGTACAACGCGTGTGCGTTGCCGCGCGACGATGCGACGGCGATGCGGCGATCGCTTCGGCTCGCGCGGGGAAATCTTTGGGGAGGGTGGGGGGGGGGGGGGGGGGGGGGGGGGGGGGGGGGGGGGGG
>JBOHYT010000422.1:0-7839 GCA_050738055.1 Rhodanobacteraceae bacterium | reverse complement strand
GATCGCACTTGGAAATGATTAAGAGTCAACGAAAACAGGTCTACCCCGGCGAACTGGTCCGACTACGCGGTGCCCGGCAGTGGCGACACCGCCATCTTCGACGGCACGTCCACGGCGAATTGCAATCTGAACGTCAACGTAAACGTGGCGGGCCTGACCGTCGCCTCTGGATACACCGGCACCATCACCCAGGACGACGGCGTCACGATCACGATCGGTTCGGTCGGGTTCTCACAGGGCGACGGCGTGTTCCTGGGCGGCGACAGCGCGATCACGCTCAATGGCCCGGCGGTTTTCACCGGCGGAAGTTTCACCTCGACGAGCGGCACCTTGACGGCGAATGGCGATTGGACGGTCAGCGGCGCGCCAACCTTCGCCGATGGCGCGGGCACGGTAACTTTCGCCGTGGTGTACTCGGGCACGCAGACGGTTACGCCGGGCGCGTTCGCCTTTAATAACGTCACCATCGTCGGCTTCGGAAACTATTCGACGCAGGCGGTCTCGGGTACGCTGGTGGTGAACGGCGCGCTGGTGTTCGACATCCACGATTACTCCGGCAACAAGCTGAACGGCGGCACCATCCAAGCCAACGGCGACATCACGATGAACAACGCCGGCTTTGGCACGCAGACCTCCGGCCCGGGCACCACGCTGATTCAGATCACCGGCACCGGCGCGCAAACGCTGGCCGCGCCGACGACCGGGCACTTCCCCAGCATCGAGGTGGCCAAGCCGTCGGGCACCTTGACCGTGACCGGTTCGCCGGTTCTGGCCGGCGACTGGACTTGGACCAGCGGCGACGCGAATTTTGGGACCTCGACGTTAGATTTCACCGCGCCGTACTCTGGCACGCAGACGATCACCCCCGGCACGATCAAGTATGGCGACGTGATAATCAAGGGTTTCGGAAACTATTCTTCCCAGACCATCAACGGCACAATGGACGTGGGTGGCAGCCTGGCGTTTGAAGTCTCAGACTACTCGGGAAACCGGCTCAACGGCGGCGTGATCCAGGCCGAAGGCGACGTGATGATGGGCTCGGCCGGATTCGGCACGCTGAACCCCGGCCCCGGCTCGGTGACCATCGACTTGATCGGTACGGGCGACCAGACGCTGTCCTCGCCGGCGGCGGGGTACTTTCCCAGCATCCAAATTGCCAAGCCATCCGGCTCGCTGACCGTGACCGATTCGCCGCTCATCGTGGGCGACTGGACGTGGTCGGCCGATCCGAGCGTCGCCGTCAATTGGGGCACCTCCCACCTGAACTTCGCCGTGGCCTACGGCGGCAGCCAGAGCATCACGCCCGGGGATATCACCTATGGCGACGTGAGCATCCTCGGCAACGGCCAGTCATCGACCCAAACCGTCAACGGCACGCTGACCGTGGGCGGTTCGCTGACCTTCGGCACGTCAGGCTTCGGCGGGAACCACCTAAACGGCGGAACGATTGCAGCGCTGGGCGATGTGACGATGACCTCGCCAGACTTCGGCGGGGGCGTGGACGGCGCCGGTTCCACGACCCTTGTGCTCTCCGGCACGGGGAGCCAGACGCTCGAAGGCAATGGAACCGGACATTTCCCCAACGTAGTTATCCAAAAGGACTCAGGCACGCTGACCATGACCGGCAGCATCTACGTAACCGGCAACTGGAACCAGGTGTCGGGCGATGTTGCCGCGGCGGGGTCGTCGGAGTACTTCGTCACCAGCGAGAATTCCCAAATCTCGGGCGATGCGGTGTTCGGCGACTTGATCGCCGACAAGAACTGGGCGATCACCGTCACGATCAACCAAAACGCGACCGTACAGGGCAACCTGCAGATCCTGGCCAACTCGCTGGCGATTCCCAACCTGAGCACCGTCACCGTGGGCGGGAACATTCTCATGGGAGTGTCGGGGACCTTCTTCACCGACCCGCACGCGACCTTCGTCTTGAACGGTACCTCCGCGCAGAGCATCGATTTCGGCAGCAATACCGTACACAGCCTGACGGTGGCGAACACCGCCGCGCCAGTGACGTTCGTCAGCGGCATCACGAGCGATTTCTACAGCACCACCACCTTCGAACCGGGCAGTTCGGTCCAGTTCACCGCCGGCCAGACCTACGCCTTCGACAATCTGGTCGCCACCGGTACTGCCACGCAGCCGATCTCCTTTGCCAGCACAGCGCCGGGTCAGACCTGGGCGCTGAAACTCCCCCTGCGCTACGCGGTTTACCATGTCAATGTGACCGACTCGAATGCCAGTTCTGGCGCGCCGGTAACGGCGATCAACAGTACCGACGACGGCGACAACACCAATTGGGTCTTTGGCACCCCTGCCGCTTTGGCGATCACCACGCCCAACAGCAGCGTGACCAGCCCCGCATGGGTGGAAGGCTCCTGCGGCGTGGACGCAAGCTCGGTCCAAGCAAGTATTAATGGCGGAACGGCCTTCGACGCGGTACGATTGAGTGCCTCCAGCTGGTTTGCCGACAACGCCAGCGCTGGCGGTGCCAGTTTGGGGATTTCCTTGAACCAATTGAGCGCGACGAACGTCTCAATCAAGGCGACCAGCGCCACGGGAGACGCAACTACGGCCACGCAGAGTATCACTTGGGCCACCACCGACCTCACCGGCGAAAGTATCAGCACGGTGCTTATGTTGCGCAAAGGCGACAGCCTGCTGCTGACCGCCAACGGGCCGGGCACGGTGCTGACTATCGACGCCAACGGCGACGGTACCGCCGACTACACCGGCGTCCCTGGTGACAAATTCGCCTACCGGTACACCACCCCCGGCAGTTTCACTGCCCAGGCCTACATCGACGGCAACTCGGTCGGCGCGATAGAAGTGGACGTGGTGGGAGTGGACATGAACAAGCCCCTGGCTGCTCAGATCGGCTATACACGAACCAACCCGCTCTCCGATGATATGACAATTTCCCCGGCATCCGAAACCTCATCCATCGTGCTCTCCGCTGCTGACCCACTGCTCGTCACAGAGGCAATCGTGAATGACGGCGGCACGCTGACGGAAGAAATCACGCCTCATCATCGAGGCGATTTGTTTATCGAAGGCAGGTTGGGTGCCAAAGGGCCCATCGTGGCGTTTCGAGCCATAGATGAGTATACCCTTGACTCTAAGTCGCTGTCTCGCATTGTGGTGGACGCTGCAACTAATGTTGGAACGACGAAGTTGGTGATGCGTCCGTATATTTCAGGCCTCACCTTTAATTTCAGCATGTTCGCCCATACATCTACTTTTTCTGGTGGGCAAACAACGCTTTCTGCGACCACCGACACCGATTTTGGTCAGGTAAGTGACTCGGCTACCCAAGAAATCGACGGCGTGTTGACCTTTAATCTTGAGGTCCCGCAGGACGAGACTAGCTATTGCTATTCCGTTTCTGTTCTTCAAAATCCTATATGTGGCTCGCTCAGCATCAATGGCAGTGTATGCCTTGTAAGCATTGATCATGTGGCGATGAACGTTGGTGATATAAAACCGCTTGACATTAACATCCTTCGGGCTTTACCAGGGGGGCCATTCCCAGTCATATTAACTGACGCAGATGGTTCGCCAAGCTTGGGGATTGACGGAGGGCAACCCTACTTTGTGGGAAGTGGCGATCAGGCATCAGTTGCGGCAATACCGTCTTTGGATGCATCCCGGGTTGGAACCGTTTCTTACTCAATTGCCGGGGGCGGTGATCCGGGCGGCTATGGAATAATGATTGATGACACGCAAGTTTATGCCGACGATGTCGGCACGGTGACGGTAGGCGGGGTCTCGGTGGAGATTAACGATACGCCGGATGGAAAAGATAATATCACGTCAGTTAACCCGGCGCAAACTATTCCGGTTAAGATTACCTATAACACGGGTAATCCAAATACAGCCACGGTAACACTTTCGGTTACTCCCGCAACGGCAGGTACTCTATCGACGAACACCTTAACTCTCACCAAAGGACAGGGGCAAGAAGTTACCTATACACCTGCCGCAAACCAAGCAAGTAAGGCTCCAAACGATATTGTAATTACAGCAACATCTAATACTCCTGGAGTAACAGGAGGCTCGGATAAAATGACAAACGTCTTGGTTACAGTTCCCCAAGATGTTCGCGCCACAGATACTCCTGAAGGGATGCCGGACCGGATTCCGAATCGAGTTAATACACCAGAAACGGTCTCGGTTTCACCGGATCTTACGAATTCAGGCGGCCAGACTGTCACGGTTGCGGTAACGGGCCAGTCGGCGACTACAAATGGCACTCTGTTAGTTAACGGGAACGCAACTGCCAATCTCGTAAAAACTACGACAATCCAATTGCAAGGTGGTGCGCAGACCGCGCCAACCGCTGCTCCTGGCGGCGGCAATGCCAGCAAACTTAAGCTGGTGGCACAAGTCCGGGGAGCAATTGAATCAGAAAGTAATGGATTTAGTGTTGCGGCAATTTGTTCAGAAATCAAATTTTCAGCGGGACGTGTGGTGCGAGCATATAAAATTGTATTGCCAAACGGGAATACTCAATTTTCTTGGGGCGCACAGTATCCGCTTACCTATATTAGTGATTCCGGCGTGCAAGCCGACCTTGATCAAGTTAAGGTGTCAGAACAAATCTCATTGGTTAGTGCAACGGGTGCGTCAGCTGATTTTCCAATTACAGTATCCGGCCCCCGTTTAGCAACTATCACATCAGATACGGATGCTCACGTTGCAGGTGGCGATGCCCCTGGTGCAACGGTTGCCCAAGTCGCAACTGCAATTCAAAATGATATAAACAATAAGGGGAATGGTACATCCAAATACAATCAGCATTTTATTCAAGATAACTTACGAACTGGCTCAACTGGAAAGTTGGTACCAAAGTCAGGCTTCACCATAACGGAAGATTTTGAAAAGGATGCCGAAGGTGCGTATTCTATTACCGTGACGAAATTGGCCACAGCACAGGGGGACGCCACGGCCGGAACAGTTGCCAATAATGATAAAGTGCCTTCACCAATACCCTAAGCCCCTTGACAGCAACATTTCTAAACAAGGAGGCAAAATGAAAACCAATACCGTCCGCACTTGGCCTTGTGACGCGCGCTTCGCTCCCGCCTGTGCAAGTGCCCAGAGCGTCATTTGCGTCACATTTATATCACTACTACTAATGGTATGGCACAACGGAATCCCAGCTATTTATGCATCCGAGTTTAAGGCTGAGGCAAAGCCGGTAATGGCTGTAGAAAATGGTCCCGTCATTGTACAGGTTACGATTACCTATGTTGGTGAAAAGCCAGTCACCATCATAAAACCGATCATTTGTGTTCTAGGTTCACACTCAAAGCCTGTTCCGATTTCGGCACCTCAAACATGGATTTCCTACCTCAAGCCTACCGACGTAGTATTGGGAAGTTCCCCAGGGTTGGGGCCGCCCCAGATTACTTTGGATGCTAATGATAAGGTCGATGGCGTACTGTATCTTCACCATATGTTTCATAGCATTCCACCCGGAGCAAGCAAGATTAAGATTACAGTGCCAATCGAGTCGCCTGATCGCCGCGTGTTGGAAAAGTTGGATGTTGACGTGAATTTAGATGTTTCATCGGATCAGTCGGAAGGTTTCCAGAAGGCGCTAAAGACCCTATCACAGAGCATTCTGTCGGCGTCACGAGAAAGAGATAGCGAAAGGCTAAGGCTTTTGGATGCGCAGTTATTGTTTGCAAGGGATTCAAGGTTCGTTCAGTTGTTACTTGACGCCATGATTGCCAGTAAACGGATTGACCACGATAGTAATTTCCTTGCTGAGTCTAGGTTTTTATATAGTTGGGCAAGACAAAGCAAGGAAAACATGCTTGAATTTGTTCGATATTTGGCAGATTATGGAACTTTTCGTGACCAGCAAATCATTTATGAAATGCATCAGAGTAACGCGCCGCTAACAAAAGCCAGTTTTGTCATTCTAAAAGCCTCGAACTCCTTGGCGGTTCGGGCATTTATATTTAAGTATTGGCCGCAAGAATTTAGTGAGTCAGAACAAGCGAGCATGAAATCAGAAGTAGAAACCTTATGCAAGTGTGTCCTGTACAAAAACAGCGATTCGGGCACCGCGCGGGCTCCGGAGCCGGAGGGAGGGGATAAAACTGAGGGCGCGGGCAACGGGCAACCTGGCGGGAAGCGGTAGATGCCACCCGTTGCGTTCCCGGCGCGCCGTGGGCCGAGATCACGCCGAGTTCGGGCCACGTTGCGCCCAATTCGACCGCCACGCCACGGCGGCCAGGAACGCGATTTCGCGCCGGCCAGCGTGGCGCAGGTTTTCAATGCCGTGCAACCCAGCGCAAAACTGCGCAACCGTTACGCTCCGTAAACCAACAAGTTCAAATCTCGAAATCCCGTAACCGATTGATTGTAAAATGGTTCCAATGAGTGACCTTCAGCCTCCGGAGCTGAAGGTTACAGGTTCAACTCCTGTCCAGGTCAATTTTTTGAAAGCAGTGCAACCCAGCGCACGGTAGCGCAGAATCGCGCAACCGTAGGCAACCTTTACCACTTATGGCGAGATTCTGGTCGCCCGCCACGCCGCCGCCAAGCAGTCCCAAATCCCGCCTCGTGTGCAACCCAGCGCAGATTCTTGCAGAACTGCGCAACCGTTCTCCTCGAGAAACCAACAAGTGAATGTGAAATGAGGCGACGGGTATCAAACTCATCGAGCAAGTTTGCCTACCTGCCCTTCCTCATTGAGCTACAATTCCTGGACGGTAGTTCAGCATTTTGAAGGATTTTCCCATGGTTCCACCCAAAACGCCCTGGTTAGTTGGTGTCGACGATTTTGCTACCGAAACCCAAGAATGCGCTGGCTGGACCTTCTTTGCGATTCAGGAGAGCCAAGCAAAGGACTTTGAAAAGGAAGGTCGCCATATTTTAGGATCGCATGGATTATCCTCCTTTCATGGGAAAAAGTTTAAGGAGGCGGATCGGGTCGCGTTCAAAGATTTCCTCAACCTCATTCGGTCAGTACTTCAGCAAGAGGGGCGTGCCTGCAACTCGTTGGTCAGCAAAGCCCTTTGTGAGGAAATGATTGGATTTGCACGCAGGATCACGGGTAAGTTCGTGGAAATGAGAGAGCCAAGAGGCAAGCAACAGGTTGAAAGCATTATCCCATATGCTCCAATTCTGTTCATGGCGGTCCGTGCGCTCCGCTCTCTCGGACAGCAGTCTGAACTACGTTTTTTTATTGACGAGGATTCGTCCCTTCCGGACATTTCCGAATCAAAGCTTATTGCAATACCAGCGCACTGTTCCTTTCAGACACTTCTGCGAAATGCAGTGAACGACTACAGAAATGTGAAATTTAAGGACGGGCCATATCTCGCTGCTCATCCTGTTGAGAAAATGCCGGACGGAAAAAGCATACTAATTCAGGCGGCGGATGTACTCGCCAATTTTTCGATGTCTCACGTTTTTTCCAGACTCGGAAACAAATCAAAAAAGCGAATCGCTAAATCAGAGCTTTTACAGGAAGTCTTTCACGAGGCATTTAATGAAATTGACTTCCCCGCGCTTCTTGACCTAAATGGGAATGACTTCCAAATTAAGGAAGGTGGCGCGATAAATTTTGAAATTGATGCCCCATCGGATGGATGAAGCGTTGGCTCCCCTGCCATGTTTAGGTAAGCATCAAATGTTCGACTTTCATCTCGGTTTGGTGAGGCCACCGCAGGGAGCGGTTATCATCGTCGTGTCCCGCGGCCAACATTATATCGGACCGGTCAATCCCAAAATTTTCGCCGCGCTGCGGCGACACCACCACCATAAAATGATGGCGGTGTCGCCGCTGTAACTACTGGAACTTGAGAAACCGTGGGTTCGCAC
>JBOHYT010000421.1:0-3717 GCA_050738055.1 Rhodanobacteraceae bacterium | reverse complement strand
CCGTCGCGGGCGCCGACTTCGACGATGCGGACATGGGTGGGACGCATGCGGATGGTTCCGGGCCGTATTTCACCAGTCCCAGATGATGCAATGGCGAACCGATTGCAAGGACGCGACAAACCCGTCTCCCTTCGGGAGGGCGGGCGAAATGCGCCGGTGAGCGTGCTCTCCCTCCCCCTTCAAGGGCAGGGCCACAGCTTTTCTCCCTCCCCTTCAAGGGGAGGCGGCCGTAGGCCGAGCGCGTAGCGCTGGGTGGGGATGGGGTTCTCGGTACATCCACATCAACACCATCCCCTCCCAAACCCTCCCCTTGAAGGGGAGGGCTTCAGTGTCACACGCTCCGTGTCGCCACCACCGGTGGTACATTGGACGCGCGTCGCGCTGGCATGAACACCGCGAGCTGGCCGAGCAGCAGGATCGCCGCGACGCCGATCGCGACGTACCACACCGGCATCCGGTCCATCTGGAACATTTGCAGCAGCGCGAGGTTGATGCCGATGGCCAGCACGATGCCCACGACGCAGCCGCCGCCCGCGATGATCAGGTTCTCGATCTGGAAGTAATGCAGGATATTGGCGCGCGTCGCACCCAGCGCGCGGCGGATGCCGATCTGCTTGCGCCGCTGATTGACCCAGAAGCTGGTGAGGCCGGCCATGCCGACGCCGGTGACCGCCAGCAGGATCAGCGAGATCGCCGCGAGGATCTGTCCCACTGCAATTTCCAGTGCGTAACCCTTCGCGCGCAGGTCCGCGAAGGTGTGCAGGCCGCCGGGAGAATACTTTCCCGTCGGTTGCATGATCCTGAGCGGATTCACCTTGAACAGCGCCGCGCGCGCTGCGTTCATTGCTTGTTGCATCCGGCCCGGTCTGGCGCGCACCGCATAGAACGTGGACGCGGAGTCGATCCGCGCGGGGATCATGATCGTGTAGTAGGCGCGCACGGAATGGATTTCCTGCTGCGAGGTGAACAGGCGCGCAACCACGCCAACGATGGTGCTGGGCGCGGTGTTCTCGTTGAGCCAGATCGGTTTGCCGACGGCGTCGCCATGCGGGTACAGCTTGTCCGCCAGCGCCTTGGACACGATCACCAGCGGTGGCGCGGTCTTGGCGTTCGGATCAATGTGCCGTACGTCCGCGCGGGTGAAGTTGCGGCCCGCGATCAGGTGCAGCCCGAACGTTGGCATGATCTGGTCACCGACCCAGAACAGCGCGGCCTGGGTCAGGCCATGCAACTGCGCCGGCTTCAGCGATACGTTCGCTACATTGCTGCTGCCAAGAAGAGGCACCGTGCTGACCGGCGACACCGTTTGCACGTCAGGCAGATCGCGCAGCGCGGCAAGATCGGTCAGTTGCATCGAATCGAGTTTTTCCAGTGCGGCTTTGTCGTCACCACGCGGCGCATTGACAAAGGACTGGCCAATCAGGAACAGATTGTTCTCGTCGAGCCCGGTCGGACGGTGGATGAGCTCGGCGTTCGTGGCAACGATGAATGCAAGGTTGCAAACGATCGCCAAAGTCAATGCGACCTGCAGCGCGATCAGGAACACGCCGGCCTTGTGTTTGCGTAGTGCCGCGAGGATGGGGTGGACTGACATGACTCGATTCCTTTGCTCGTCATTCCGGCGAAGGCCGGAATCCAGTTTGTTCTTGAGGCGCCCATGTCGCGTGTTTGCCGTCCTTGGCTCTGGGTCCCGGCCAATCCCTGGCCGGGATGACATAGTGTTTCAATTCGACTTGATCTGAATCGCGGGCTGCACGTGCGCCGCACGCCACACGGGGTACAGGGCCGCCAGAATCGTTGCCACGACTGCAACCCCCAACGTCAACGCGAGCAATCCCGCGTTCAGCTGCGTAATCCAGTACCACCCGACCGCCATCTTCGAGCGTATCCACAGCAACGCCAGCCAGGTCAGCGGGATACCGAGTATGCCGCCGGCAACGCCGATCAGCGCGGCCTCGGTAAGGAACTGGGCGTAGATCGCGCGCCGCGGCGCGCCCAACGCACGGCGGATGCCGATCTCGCCGCTGCGGCGCAGGAACTTGGCCAGCATCAAACCGATGGTGTCCACGAGGCACACGATGAGCAGGCCGATCCCGACCAGGTTCAAAAACTGAAAAGTGTCTGGCACCACCTGCATGTGATTCAGCCACGCCATCAGCCCATACAGGCGTACGTTCGGCGGCCAACTGAATCGTTGCCGGGCGAAGCCTTCGAGATAATTCTTGTAACGCTGCGCGGCAGCCGGTGTATCCAACTGCACGACATAGCTCAGCCACACGCAGCTCGAACGCAGCAAGCCCGCGTATCCGGATTCGGTCGGCGACTTGAAACAGTCCGTACCGCCGTAGCCAGAAATCTGGGCCGCGATCGCCGTATTGAACGGCAGGAACACGCCCGGCGGATTTTGCAGCAGCGCGCCGACCGCGGGGATGTCGTAGAACGCCGGCCGCGGGTGCCAATCACCCAGCACACCCACGACGCGGTAATCACGGCCATCGAGGCCCAGAGTCTTGCCCACGCTGTTGCCGCCACCAAACACCTTGTCGTTGAGTGCCTGGCTGACGACCACGACCTGCGCACGGGCAGCATCGTCGGCGTCGCTCCAGCCGGTGCCATACCGGAACGGAACATCCAGCATCGGAAAGAATTCGCCACCGACTGCAAAGCCGGATTCATGGAACGGATGCAAGTCGGTGCGCGCAGGGATCACTGCGGGCTGGATCGCGTACACGGCCGACTGGTATTTCGCGCGATGGTCGCGCAGCAACGCTTCGGTGGTGCCGTAATCCAGCAGATCCGGTGGCTCGCTCCCATTGCTGGCCTTGGCATGCGCGGCCGGCCCCCACATGTCGACAGTCGGGAAATAGATCTCGGCCGATTTGTGCGGGATGGGGTCGCGCGCCATCACATGTTGCAGAGTCCAGGTACTCATCGCCAGCGCGACGCCGACGCCGATGCTGAGCACCATCAACGCGGTAAGCCCGGGGCTGCGCTTCAGGCTGCGCAGGGCAAGATCGAAGTAATAGCCAAACATTACGCGCTCCTTGAGGCACGTGCCCCAATTCGATGCCTCGCGACGATGGTTGAGCGCCATAGGGCGCCAGCGTATGCTTCCGCCATGGCCATTACCGTTGAACAGCTCACTGACGCCGCGCTGTCGCTGCCAAGCGAAGCCCGGGCACTCCTTGCCGACCGGTTGGTCGAAAGCCTTGACCCGGCGCACGACGAGGGAATCCAGGCGCTTTGGGTTGCCGAAGCGGCGCGCCGCCGCGACGAAGTCCGCAGTGGCGCGGTCGAGTCGATCCCGGGCCCGGATGCACTGAACCGCGTGCGCCGCCTCGCTGGACGATGAGATTCACGGTGCTGTGCACCGTGGAAACGGACTGCGTCCTGATTGTTGCCGTGATGCACTGCCATCAGAAACCGGGCTATTGGCATCATCGAACCTGATCTCAGAACTGCCATGATTCAGACACTCCTTGTCGCCACCACCGGTGGCACGTTGGACGCACGCCTCGCCGGCATGAACACCGCGAGCTGGCCGAGCAGCAGGATCGCCGCGACGCCGATCGCGACGTACCAGCCGGGCATCCGGTGCATCTGGAACATTCGCAGCAGCATCAAATTGATGCCGATGGCCAGCACGATGCCGACGACGCAGCCGCCGCCCGCGATGATCAGGTTCTCGATCTGGAAGTAGTGCAGGATGTTGGCGCG
>JBOHYT010000420.1:0-3902 GCA_050738055.1 Rhodanobacteraceae bacterium | reverse complement strand
CGTTCGGAAAGTCCACCATCCTCCTCGACAATGACGTCAAGGCCGGTTGCCTGGCCGAACACGTCTGGGGGGCGCTGCGCGGCTTCGATCAGGCGCTGTACGTGAACATTGGCACGGGCCTTGCCGCCGCGGCGATCCTCAACGGCGAGGTCTATCGTGGACGCAACGGCGCGGCGCTCGAAATCGGCTACCAGTTGTCGCCGTCGATCGATCTCGGGGATCCCTCGCAATGGACGGGATGGCGTGACAACATCGCCCCGATGGAAGCGCTGTTTTCGGGGGCATCGCTGGATCAATGGGCGCGACGAACGCTGGGTGCGTCCCACAGCGCGAGGGATCTGTTCCAGAGCACCCGCCGGCGGGTGCAGCAGGACCTGCAGCGCCGGCTCAACGCGTTGGCGGCCCAATTGGTGAACCTGTCGATTGCATTCGACGTGGAGACGATCGCGATCGGTGGCGGCGTCAGCCGGCAATATCCGGTGTTCGGCGGGCACCTGGCGCATCTGCTCCAACGTCTGGTCCCGTTTCCGCCCACGCTGCGGAGTGCCCGCTTCGCCTACGACGCGCCTTTGTGGGGCGCGCTGGAGTTGGCGCGCCGCGCTGTGCACCTTCCCGCATTGCCGGAGTCGCTGCTGGTGGCGCCGGCCGGGGCGGCGCAGGAGCCGCCGGATCGATCACCCGTGTCGTCGCATGAAGGGAGCGTTCTTCGCGACGAACGTCCGCGGGAAGGAGAGCGGCCGTGAGATCGGTCGAGGGCGAAGGCGCAGGAAAGGCTGCCACCGCGTCGGGCTTTCACCGGTCGCTGGGGCTGCTGCCGGCTACCGCGGTGAACATGACCCAGATGTGCGGCATCGGTCCGTTCATCACCATTCCCTTGATGGTTGCCACCATGGGCGGCCCACAGGCGGTCTTCGGCTGGGTGGTCGGAGCGATCCTGGCGATGGCGGACGGGCTGGTGTGGGCCGAGCTTGGTGCCGCGATGCCCGGCGCCGGAGGAACCTACATCTATCTGCGTGAGGCGTTCCAGTATCGGACCGGCAAGCTGATGCCGTTCCTGTTCATCTGGACCGTCATGCTGACGATCCCGCTGATCATGTCGACCGGGATCATCGGACTGGTCGAGTACCTCGGGTTTTTCTTCCCCCATCTCGGCTGGCTCGGTGTGCACCTGATCGGCCTGGCGGCGACTGCCCTCGTGGTGTTCCTGCTGTACCGGCGGATCGAGTCGATCGGCGCGATCACGACCGCGTTGTGGGTCATCATGCTGGTGACGGTTGCCGCCGTGATCGCCGCGTGTTTTTCGAACTTCAGCCCGCACCTCGCATTCACCTATCCGTCGGGCGCCTTTGGCAGCCGGTTCGTCCTGGGCCTGGGCGCCGGCTTGATCATCGGGATCTACGATTACATGGGGTACTACACCACCGCGTACATGGGCGACGAGCTGAGCGATCCGGGCCGCGTGATGCCGCGCTCGATCATCATCTCCATCATCGGGATGATGATCATCTACCTCGCGCTGAATGTCGGCGTGCTTGGCGTGATGCCGTGGCAGAGCGCCGCGCATTCCACGTCCATCGCATCCGTGGTGGTCGAGCACGCATGGGGCGGCATCGCGGCAGGCGTCGTCACCATCCTCATCATCGTCACCGCGTTCGCTTCGGTATTCGCGGGCCTTCTCGGGGGATCCCGGGTGCCATACGAGGCCGCGCACGACAAGGTGTTCTTCTCTTCATTCGGGAAGCTGCATCCAAGGTACAACTTCCCGCACGTCGCGCTGCTCGCCATGGGCGTGGTGACGGCCGCCGGCTCGTTCTTCGACTTGACCGAGGTGATCAGCATGCTGGTCGCCGCGACCGTCATCGTGCAAGCGATCGCGCAGATCGCCGCGCTGGTGGTGCTGCGACGCCGCCAGCCGCAGCTTCCCCGTCCGTACCGGCAATGGCTCTACCCGCTTCCGTGCATCGTTGCGCTGGCGGGTTGGCTGTATGTCTACGTTTCGGGGACCGCGTTTTCGCTGGTCCTTTCCGGCGCGTGGATCGTCGCCGGGCTGATCGCGTTCTTCATCTGGGCGCGCGTCAATGGGGCATGGCCCTTCGCCGCGCCGGAGATCCGGGAGGAATACCTGCCCGCTGCCGCGTACCGAAACGATCGTCATGGTGATGGCAAAAGGATTGCCGCCGACCGCATGGGGTGATGACAAATGCATAGCCGAATGTCGTGGGATGTGCGCGTACGAGTCGCGCTGGCGGTCGCGTTGCTGGCCATGCTTGCGATCGCACCCGCCTTTGCGGCTACCCCGTCTGCCAGCAAGCCGACCGTCGCAGGCGGCGCGGGCAGCGTAGTGCCGATCGCCGGATGGCAGATCCAGTCTTCCGCAGAAGTCCAGCAAGGCGGCCAGATCGTCTCGCAGCCCGGTTTTTCCACGCAAGGCTGGTACCCGGTCGGCGCGACCGCCACGGTGATGGCGGGCCTGTTGGAAAACGGCAAATACCCGAACGTCTTTTACGGTTCCAACCTGCGGGAGGTCAACCCAGGACACTTCCAGGTGCCATGGTGGTACCGGGCAACCTTCCAGATCCCCAATGGCGGAAACGGGCTGCACACCTTCATCAAGGTCAACGGCATCATCCCCAAGGCCGACCTGTGGTTGAACGGCAACGAGATTGCGGACCACCAGGAAATCGCGGGTGCGTACACCACGCACGCCATCGATGTCACGTCGCTGCTGCAAGCGGGCGAGAACGTGTTGGCGGTTCGCGTGTACCCCGGCAATCCGCAACAGGATCTGTCGATCGGCTGGATCGACTGGAATCCCGCGGCTCCGGACAACAACATGGGCATCTGGCGGACCGTCGACATTGTGCGTTCGGGGCCGGTGTCGCTGCACGATGTGCACGTCGCATCCAAGCTCGAACTGCCCGGACTTGGCAGCGCCGACCTGACCGTCAAGGCCATGGTGCGCAACGATTCCGATTCCGCGCGCGACGCCATCGTGAGCGGCCAAGTCGCAGGGATCACCTTCCAGCGCAAGCTCGAGCTGGCAGCCCACCAGTCGCGCGCCGTGACCTTCGATCCGCAAACCGATCCTTCGCTGAAACTCGAGCATCCGCGGGTGTGGTGGCCGATCGGGATGGGTTCGCAGCCGCTTTACCATTTGTCCGTGGCGGTGCGCGTGGACGGCGCGCTGTCCGATCAGTCCGATACGACGTTCGGGATTCGCGACGTCAGCTCGCATCTGACCCGGCAGGGTTACCGGCAGTTCGTCGTCAACGGCAAGCCCGTCTTGATCCGCGGCGGCGGCTGGGCGCCCGACATGTTCCTGCGCGACCAGCCCGAACGCCTTGCCGACGAGTTCCGCTATATCCGCAATCTGGGACTCAATGCCATCCGCTCCGAAGGCAAGCTCGAACGTCCGGATTTTTATCGGATGGCGGACCGCGACGGCATCCTGGTTCTGGCCGGTTGGGAATGCTGCGACAAGTGGGAAGCCTGGGCGAAGACCGGCGGCGAGCCCTGGAACGCCGCGGACCTCAAGATCGCCGGCGAATCGATGGCCAGCGAGGCGCGGCGCCTTCGCGACCATCCCTCCGTGATCGCGTTCCTGATCGGCAGCGACAACGCGCCGCCGGCCGAGGTCGCGAAGACCTACGTCGATGCGCTGCGCGCCGCGGACTGGCCCGATCCCATTGTCTCCGCTGCTTCCGCACAGAAAACCGATGCCGCGGGTCCCTCGGGGATGAAGATGTCCGGCCCCTACGCATGGGTGCCCCCCGATTACTGGTACGCCGACAAGGTCGGCGGCGCATTCGGCTTCAATTCCGAAACCAGTGCCGGTGTCGACATCCCGCGACTCTCGAGCCTGCGCGCCATGCTGACGCCCCGCGCGCTCGAAGCACTCTGGA
>JBOHYT010000419.1:0-17165 GCA_050738055.1 Rhodanobacteraceae bacterium | reverse complement strand
CGAGGTGGTAATCGATGATCGCGCCCGGCGGCGGATTCGGCAGCGACGGCATGCGCCACGGGGTCGGCGGATTCATGTCCCAGCGCACCCGCACCGCGGTTTCCGGTTGGTAGAGCGTTACCGGCGCCTTGGCGACCTGCGCGTCGATCTGCCGCAGCGGCGTGATGTCGTCGAGCACCTGATAGCCACGCCCGTGGGTCGCGGCAATCAGGTCATTGTCGTACACCTTGAGGTCGCGAACCGAAATCGCCGGCATGTTGAGCCTGAGCGATTGCCAGTGGTCGCCGTCGTCGAACGACACCCACACCTGCGTTTCGGTCCCGGCGAACAGCAGGCCCTTGCGGTCTGGATCCTCGCGGATCACGTTGGTCGCGGCGTCCGGCGTGATGCCCTTGTCGATCTCGGTCCAGGTCTTGCCGCCGTCCTCGGTGCGGTACAGGTGCGGCCGCATCTCGTCCAGCCACATGGTGTTGACCGCGGCGTAGGCGACATCCGGATTGAAGTGGCTGGCCTGCATGCTGAACACCCGCCACCAGGGTTTCAGTTGCGGCGGCGTCACGTTGCTCCAGTGCTTGCCGCCGTCGTGCGTCACCCAGATGAGTCCGTCATCGGTACCGGCCCAGATCAGGTTGATGTCGAGCGGCGAGGGCGCCAGCGCATACACCACGCCGCGGTCGGTCGGCTTGGCATCCGGCGTGTTGCGGTAGTTGCCGACGCTCGGCGGCGCCGTCCAGGTCTTGCGCGTGAGGTCCGGGCTGATCTGCTGCCAGTGCTGGCCGCCGTCGCCGGTCTGCCACACCACATTCGTCGTCGTATACAGCCGGTGTGGGTCGACCGGGGACCACATCAACGGCATGGTGCGCAATGCACGCGCGTATTTCCCGCTCCGCAATGCGTTCGGGGCAACCTCCGCGATCTGTCCGGTGTTGCGGTCGTAGAGGCTGACACTACCCGCGCCCGCGCCGTAAATCAGGTTGGGGCGCAGTGGGTCGGGGGCCGCACTACCGTACTCCGTGATGCCCACGGGGTGCCAATCATGCGCAGTCAGTTCGCCGTCGTTGCCGCGTACCGGCACGCAGGCCGAACCGCTGTCCTGCTGGCCGCCACACACCTGGTAGGGCCAGGTGTTGTCGATGCCGACCTTGTACATCGCGGCGGTCGGCTGGTTGTACCAGGAACTCCAGGTCTTGCCGTCGTTTACCGTGACGGCCATGCCCTGATCTGCCACGACTCCCATGATGTTCGGATTGTTCGGGTTGATCCACAGACGCTGGTAATCGTCGCCGCCCGGAGCGCCCTTGAACCCCGTCCAGGTCTTGCCGCCGTCCGTGGATCTCCACAACACCGGGGTGTCGCTGTACACGATGTTCGGGTTCTTCGGATCGACCATCGGCACCGGCAGGTCGCCGCCGCCCACACGTTCGGCAGGCCGCGGGTCATGGGTCACCACGTACCAGCTCGCGCCAGCATTGTCGGAACGGTACAGCCCGACTTCGCCGTCGGGTGCGCCCGGACCGCTCGATACCGACGCATAGATGCGGTTCGGCTCGCTCGGTGCGATCGCCAGCAACGCCTGTTGCACTTTCGGCAAACCCTGGGTCAGCTTCGTCCAGGTGTTGCCGCCATCGGTGGATTTGAAGACGCCTCCATCGGTTCCGCCGAATTGCCCGTTCTCCCATGGAGCCTGCTGCTGCTGCCACATCGTTGCGTACACGTTGTCCGGATTGGATGGATCGATCAGGACCTGGTCGCCGCTGGTGTATTCATTGATGTAGAAGACCTTCTTCCAGGTCTTGCCACCGTCGAGGGAGCGGTAAATGCCGCGTTCTGCGTTGTGTCCGTAAATCTCGCCCATCGCCGCCACGAAGACCCGGTCGGGATTGTGCGGATCCACGGCGATCCAGGCGATGTCCTGGGTGTCCTTGAGTCCGATGTATTGCCAAGTTTTGCCGGCATCGGTGGATTTGTACATGCCCATTCCGGTGGCCTGGTCGGGGCGGATCGTGGCTTCACCCGTGCCCACGTAGATCACGCTGGGGTTGGAAACCGAGACCGCCAACGCTCCGATCGAGCTGGTGGGTTCCTTGTCGAAGATCGGGTGCCAACTGTTGCCGTAGTCCGTGGACTTCCAGACGCCGCCGTCGTCGACGCCGAAATAAAACACGTTAGGTTCGCCGGGTACGCCGGATATCGCCCGCCCGCGTCCCCCGCGCAACGGGCCGATCGGCCGCCATTGCATCTGCGCATACAGGCCGGGGTCGAACGACTGGGCGTGCACGCCGTTGGCAGCGGCCAAACCGCCAAGCAACAGCATCGATGCCAGACCGATCAAGCAACGAGACCGATTCATCGCGTTCCCCTCATGACAGGCGGGCGCACAGCAGCGCACGCTGCAGTATAGACAAGAACGCACGCTGTATCGGCCGACAAGTTCTGCTCCAAGCCTCGTCATTTCCTGTTCGTCACGGAGTCTTCACGTTGTCTACCGTCGTCGCTCGGAAATGTGCGCATGCTCTGACTTCTGGCACTCCCCAGCGCTTGGCCACCGGCTTATGTTCATGGTCTTGTTTTGCATGCACGGTGGTCGTCATGAGACACGCCCTCGTTGTTGCCGCCTCCCTGGCCTTGCTCAGCGTCGCCGCGACCGCCGCCGCGGCCAGCAAGCCGACCGGCCCGTTCGCCAACCTGAAGTTTCGCAATCTCGGACCTGCGGTGTCGGGCGGCCGCGTCAGTACGGTCACCGGCATTCCCGGCAAACCGGACATCTATTACGTCGGCACCGCCGGGGGTGGCCTGTGGAAGACCACCGACAACGGCATCAAGTGGGACAACGTTTTCAAGCACGGCGACGCCGCTTCGATCGGCGCGGTCGCGCTGGCGCCGTCCAATCCGAAGGACATCTGGCTCGGCACCGGCGAGGCCAATCCGCGCAATGACGTGCTGCTCGGCCGCGGCGTGTATTTCTCGTCCGACGCCGGCAAGACCTGGCAGTTCAAGGGGCTTGCCGATTCCGGCCTGATTTCCAACATCGCGGTCGATCCGAAGAATCCCGACATCGTTTATGTCGCGGTGATGGGTGATCCGTGGAAGCCCAGCGCGACCCGCGGCGTGTTCATGACCACCGACGGCGGCAAGACCTGGAACAAGGTGTTGTATGTCAACGACACCACCGGCGCCAGCGATGTCGAGATGGATCCCGCCAATCCGAAGATCCTGTTCGCCGGGATGTGGACCGAGCAGCGCAAACCGTGGACGCAACTCAATGGCAGCACCGCGGGCGGCATCTGGCGATCCGAAGACGGCGGCAAGACCTGGAACAAGCTCGCCGGCGGCCTGCCGACCGATGTTCCCACCGACCGCGTGAAGATCGCGATCGCGCCGTCCAGCCCGAAGACGGTGTACGCCCTGATGCCGACGCAGAAGTGCATCCTGTGGGGCAGCACGGATGGCGGCGATCAATGGCATTGCATCAGCAACAACCACGCCCTTGCGGTGCGGATGTTCTATTTCAGTGCGATGAAGGTCGCGCCGGACAACCCGAAGACGATCTATTTCGGATCTTTCCACTTGATGAAATCCACCGACGGGGGCAAGACCGCCAAGGTGATCGACCACGGCGTGCACGTGGATCATCACGCGATCTGGATCGACCCGAAGAACCCGAAGCGGATCATCCAGGGCAACGACGGCGGTGCCTACGTGAGCGTCAATGGCGGCAAGACCTGGCGCTACTTCAACAACCTGCCGATCGAGGAGTTCTACACGGTCGCGATCTCCAACACCACGCCATTCGGCGTGTGCGGCGGCATCCAGGACAACAGCGCCGCCTGCGGACCGTCGAACGGCCTCGACGACTCGGGAATCTGGGGCGCCGACTGGTGGAATCCGGTCGGCGGAGACGGCGAGTACGTGGTGCCTGCGCCATCCGATCCGTCGATCGTGTACGCCGATTCCGAGGATGGATTCACCGTGCGCGTTGACAAGCACCACTGGACCCGGACGTTTATCCGTCCGGTGCTCAAGAGCATGGGCGACACGCCGATTTCGCAACTCAAATATCGTTTCAACTGGGATTCGCCGATCGCGGTTTCGGCGACCGATCCGAATACCGTCTACCTCGGTGCCAACGTGCTGTTCAAGTCCACCGACGGTGGCGCGAACTGGAAGGCGATCTCGCAAGATCTCACCCGCAACCTCAAGGCGCACCAGCCGATCGCGGGCGGCCCGGTGTTCCACGACATTTCCAGCGCGGAAAACTCCGACACGATCCTTTCGATCTCGCTTGGCGACACCAACCCGGACGTGATCTGGGTCGGCACGGACGATGGCCTGGTGTGGGTCAGCAAGGATGGCGGCACGAATTGGACGAACGTTTCCAAGGGGCTGCCGCAGGCGGTGGAATACGGACGCATCTACCAGATCGGCGTGTCGCCGTTCGACGCCGGCACCGCCTACCTCGCGGTCGATGGCCACATGCTCGGCGACAACCATCCCTATGTCCTCAAGACCAGCGACTACGGTGCCCATTGGCAGAGCATCGCGAGCGGCCTGCCCGAGGATTATTCCGCGGTGGTGGTGCGCGAGGATCCGAACCGCAAGGGCCTGCTCGCGCTCGGCACCATGCGTGGGCTGTATTTGTCCTTCGACGATGGCGCGCACTGGGAACCGATGACCGCGAACCTGCCGACGATGGCGGTGTTCGATCTCAAGTTCACGAAGTCACCGCATGACCTGGTGCTGGCGACGCACGGCCGCGGGCTGTGGATCCTCGACAACCTGCAGGCACTCGAACAGTGGCAGCCGCAGATGGCGCGCGACGCCTTCCACCTGTTCCCCGCGTCCGAAGGCACCGAATGGCTCACTTTCGGTGGACGCCATATCGGCCCCGCGCCGGGTGATTACACGGCTCCCAATCCGCCGGCCGGTCCCGAGATCGCGTACTCGCTGGCGAAAGCCATTGCGGTTCCCAAAGCCTGCGCGGCGGAAGAGAAGAAGGAAAAGGGCAACGATGAAGCGGGGCAGACAAGCGCGAAGTCTCCGCTGCCGGCGGACAAGCAGAGGCAGGGCGAGAAAAAGCCCAACGTGAAGAAAAAGCACGCGCCTCCGTTCAAGGAATGCAATCCGGTGGTGATCACGATTACCGACAGCGCCGGCAAGCCGGTCGCGACTTTCCGTGGTCCGGGCAAGGCCGGCATCAACCGGGTGTCTTGGAACATGCGCTACGCAGGCGTCAAGCTGCCGAAATTCATGCGCCCGCCACCGGGTCCGCACCAAAGCCATGCTCCCAAGGGTCCGCTCGCGCTCCCGGGTTCGTATGCGGCGACCGTGCAGGCGAATAACCATAGCGCGAAGGAGTCCTTGACGGTCGTGTCCGATCCGCGCGTCACGATATCGCCGGACGTGCAACGCGCCGGCTTCGAAACCGCGATGAAACTGCGCGACGACGCGGCCGCACTCTCGGCCATGATCGGCCGCACCCACGCCACGCTGGATGGGTTGGACAAGCTGCTGGCGTCGACCGACAACGCCGGAGCGGGCAGCGCCAAGGCAGCCGTGCATGCGAATGCCGAAACGCTCAAGCAACAGGTCAGCGACTTCGCGAAGACTCTGTACAACCCGCAGGTGCAATACAACGCGCCGGAGGACGAACTGCATTTCATTTCGCCCTACGGCATGACGCTGTATGGCCTGTACCAGATGACAGGCTTCATGGGACCGAACCAGGCCCTGAGCGCAGTCCAGCAGCAATACGTCGAGAAGACGCAGGCGGCGTTTCCGCAGACGCTGTCCCGCTTCAACGGACCGATGCACGACGCGGTCGAGTCGTTCAATGCGCAGGCGAAAAAGGCCGGCGTGCATCCCGTGCCCGGACTGGCGCAGGTGAAACCGGGCGATCCTGCGCTGCTTGCGTCGCCGGAATAGGCCGGCGCAGGCGTCGCGCGAAAAGCCCTCCCCTTCAAGGGGAGGGTTGGGTGGGGATGGTGTTGGGTGATGGTCTTGCGTCGTTGGCAAGGCGCAAGGGAATGAAGATAGTACGCCGTTGACGTACATCCGCCGATGGCGTAGTATTGGGCGCATGATTTTCATCGAGACCAGCGTCTTCACCCGACGGGTGCTGGAACGGCTGACCGATGACGAATACGCCGATTTCCAATCCGAACTCGCGGCCAACCTGCTGGCTGGTGACGTGATCGAAGGTACCGACGGTCTGCGCAAGGTGCGTGGGGCGGCAAAAAGGTCGGGGCAAGTGGGGCGGTACTCGCGTGGTTTATTACTACGCGAGCAGCGCTGCGCAGATTCGCCTGTTGCTGATTTACGCCAAAGGACGGAAAGACGATCTGTCGGCTGACGAGAAGCGCACCCTGCGCAGTTTGAATGAGCGGTGGTAACCGTGGACAGGAAACTTTTTGCGGAACTGGTCGAGAGCATGACCGAAGCCGGCGAAATCGCACGCGGCGAGCGCGCACCCTCGCGCGAATTCCATGTCGGTGAGACCGACGTCAGACGTATCCGGCGGGCGTCTGGCTTGTCGCAGGCGAAGTTCGCCAGGCTGATCCATGTCGAGCTCGGCACCTTGCGAAATTGGGAGCAAGGGCGCAGAACGCCTACCGGTCCGGCTCAAGTGCTGCTGCGTGCCATTGAAAAGGATCCTCGTGCGGTTCTTCGCGCCATCGCCTGATCCGGTCGGACCCGCACGGCCGGTCGACTTTGGACCGGAGTGCGTATATGGCGAAAGGTCTGTTTGTCATGGGTCCGTCGCGCCCCATTCAGTCGCCCGGTGGCGGTCGTCGGCGGCGTGCCCAACGGCCATAAGCGACTCGCAATTTGGGGAGGTCAGGTTCAACCGCCGACACCGGAAACGGTTGGGCTATCGTGCCCCCAAACAAGTCCTTGAGCAATCTTTCAACCGCGTTGTACTTCGTAGTTGAATCCGCCGCAGCAAATAAGGGGGCAGACATGCGCCGTGTGCGGCACGTATTTGCTTGGCTCGGCGGGATTGTCTTCATCGCAGTCTGCGCAGTCATTGTGGCTGCGCTCGTTTATCGCGCGACGGTTGTGTCCCGTCTCGCGCCACAGATCTTCATGACACGCTCGTCCAGTACCGGCACACCCGAAACGTACGGCGCGCCCTATCGCATCATCAAGATCCACAGTCATGACCGTATCTTGCAGGCATGGGCTGTCGACGCTGGGGTTGGCGCCCCGGCAATTCTCCTGTTCCCAGGCAATGGCCAGACCATCCACGACCTGGCGCAGGTACAGGCGTACCTGTTCCACCAGGGTGTTTCGTCGATGGACTTCGACTATTCCGGTGTCGGAGCCAGTACCGGCAAGCCGACCGTCCGAAACTTGAACCAGGACGCCAAGGCCGCATGGCGAACATTTGCGAAGTGGACAGGCAGTGGGCATCCGAAATTCGTCTTCGGCTACTCACTCGGCACCGGCGTGGCGTTGCACAACGCTTCGGCGTTCACGCCAGCGCCGCGTGGCATCATTGTCTACGGCGCATTCAGCAGCGCGAAAAGCCTGATCGGGTATATCGCGCCGGGGATACCAAAGGTATTGGTCGCGCTCATGCCTGACGTGTGGGACAACGTCGAGGCTGCCGAGCGCTTGCGCCAGCCGCTACTGGTAGTCGCCGGTATGAATGACGTCAACGTGCCTCCCATCAATGGCCGCCAGATTGCGCTGTTCGCGCACGACGGCGGCGACTTCGTGCTGATACCGGGTGCCGGTCATGGCGGCATCGTGAGCAGCAATGCGACTACGTTTGATGCGGTGTGGAAGCCGATCCTTGCGTTTGTGCAGAAGCATTCCGAGGGCGGCCCGCCGGCCAGCCAAGCGACGCTTGGTTTGCCGACACACACCCAGATGCCAACATCCGCGCCTGCGTCGACTACCGGACGATGACCTTGACCGGTAGGTCGCGAAAACGGATCACCGGTTGTATGAGCGACGTTGACCTCGCGTCGGCTGCGAATTGAAGCGGACGATCACAAAGGTCGCGGGTCGGTCGCACAAGCTCCGGTCTACCGGCAAACGCAGAACCCGCGATGATGGAGCTCCTGCGTTATGCTGAAGTGGACCCGCAAAATCCGGCAGCGAGGACGGCGGATCGGCGGTCTGGTGGCGAGGCAAGATGATCTTGCCAGAAATGAATCCATGAGCAGGAGGCTCCTCCGGCGGAGGTAACGATGAAGTGCCCAAAATGCAATCTGGATCTGGTCCCCAAGACAAGGCACAAGATCGACATGAGCTTCTGCCCATCGTGCAAAGGCATGTGGCTCGATGCGCATGAGCTCGACCAACTCGAAAACGAGGCGTTCGACCTTGGCGAGGATGAAAAGGGAACGTTGGTTTTCAGCTCCACGCCGACCACGCAGAAGTGCCCGGTTTGCGAAGCGCGGCTACAGCGCTTCAACTATCGGGCCTATGACATGGAAATGGAGTTTTGCCCCAATCGGCACGGCTATTGGTTGGACGCCGACGAAGATACGCGCGTGCTGGGGCTCATGAAGGACGAAGAGCGTGGCTACGAACGAAGCGTGCGTGCGGAAGCGCAATGGGGCCACATGATGCAACGCATGCGGTCGGGCTCGTTTCTGACCAAACTGAAAGACCTGTTTCGCTGAAATAGGGTGAGCGTCAATCAGCGGCCGAAGACTCGGGTAGGCCGGCTCACGGCCGAAGGCCGGAGCCGGCAGCTCAGGGACTGGCAGCAAGCCGGATCTGTCGCTGCGCTCCTCGAGCAGGCCTACGCAACTTGTTTTCTTGAGTGTCGGTAGGGCGGCCCTTGACCCGCCAATCGATGACGCTGACAAACCAGACCGCGCGATCGGCCAAGGCCTATCCCATGCAGAACGGAACGCGATTTGTTGCGACGACTTTGTGACGGGTATTGTGGACACTTGGCCGATAGACGACGATCCGCTGTGGGCTCCACTTCGGCAGCCAGATGCCTTGGGTCTGGCTTTACCGTTCTCCATATGGGCAAGTGCCTCGGGCGCGCACTTCGTCGCTGACTTGGTCGATGGCACAAGATTGAATTGACTCGCAAGGAACCACGATGCCACCTGCACGACACATCGCCGTCGAAGAGTTTTTCCGCAAGCCCGAACAGACCGTGGTCCAAATCTCTCCGGACGGAACCCGTCTCGGCTGGCTCGCCCCCTGGGGGCGGCGCCTCAACGTCCATGTGCGGGATCTCTCGACCGGCCAGGAGCGGCGCGTCACCGGCGCCACGGCGCGAGACGTACTGGGATGGTTTTGGGCGAGCAACGACCGGGTGGTCTACGTCCAGGACTCTGCCGGAGATGAGAACCATCGTCTTTACACCGTCAAGGCGGATGGCACGGGAGCGATCGATCTCACACCGTTCGATGGCGTAAAGTGCGGGCTGGTGGACGATCTGCCCGACGATCCGGACCAGATTCTGTTTCAGATGAATCGGCGCGATCCGCGAGTCTTTGACGCCTATCGCGCCAATGTCGCAACCGGCGAACTGCAACTTGTCGCGGAAAATCCCGGCAGCATCCGCAAGTGGGTCACGGATTGGTCCGGCCGCATTCGAGCAGCCGTGGCCAGCGATGGCGTTTCGACAAGCCTCCTGTATCGCGAGGCCGAGGCGGTTCCATGGGAGACGATCGTCACGCACGACTTCCGGGAAACGCTGCACCCGATGCGCTTCACCTTCGACGACCGTCGCCTCTTCGTGACCTCCAACGTCGGCCGCGACAAGGCAGCGGTCTTCGAATACGACCCGACGACTGCCGAGTATGGAAGGCTGATCTTCGAGCACCCCGAGGCGGACGTCATGAGCATAGGCGCCTCGCGACTACGCAAGGTTTTGACCGTGGCAGCGTATGAAACCGACAAACCGGCTTGGCATTTCCTTGACCCGGAGCGCCAAGCCCAACAGGAATACCTCGATGCGGAGCTGCCCGATCGCTTCAACCAGCTCGTCTCGCACTCGCGCGACGAAACGCGCTGGGTCGTGCACTCCCGCAGCGATCGTGCGCGGGGCAGCTATTACCTGCTGACTTGGGAAGATCACGGCGCCCGCAGGAATCTCGAGCACCTCTTCGACACGAGCCCATGGTTGCGCGAGGAGGAACTCGCGAAGATGCGGCCAATCTCCTGCACGAGCCGGGATGGCCTCACCATTCATGGCTATCTGACGGTGCCCGTCGGCGCTGAACCGAAGAGCCTGCCGCTCCTGCTCAACCCGCATGGTGGGCCATGGTTTCGCGACTCCTGGCGTTTCAACCCGGAGGTGCAGTTCCTTGCCAACCGGGGTTGCGCGGTGCTGCAGGTGAATTTCCGCGGATCAACCGGCTACGGAAAACGATTCTGGGAGTCGGGTTTCGGGCAGTGGGGCCTCGCCATGCAGGATGACCTGACCGACGCCGTGCGCTGGGCAGTGGGCGGGGGAATTGCCGACCCGACGCGCGTGGCCATCTACGGTGGCAGCTATGGCGGCTACGCGACGCTCGCAGGTATCACCAAGGAGCCAGACCTGTTTGCTTGCGCGGTGAGCTACTGCGGCGTCTCGAACATCTTCACTTGGCTCGATGGATTTCCGCCCTACTGGGAGCCCATGCGCGCGATGATCGACGAGATGGTGGGCGACCCACAACGCGATACCGAGCGTTTGAAGGCAACATCGCCACTTTTTCACGTCGACCGCATCCACTGCCCATTGCTGATTGCGCAGGGCGCCAACGACCCGCGCGTGCGCAAGAGCGAGTCGGATCAAATCGTCTCGGCACTATGCGAACGGGGCATGGACGTTGAGTACCTCGTCAAGGACAACGAGGGCCACGGATTCAGCAACGAAGAGAACCAGTTCGATTTCTACCGGGCAATGGAACGGTTTCTCGCAAAGCACCTCGGGCTTGATGCCGGCCAGGACAGCGCCAGGGCTGCGGGAATCAGCGAACCATCGTGTTCACCGCCGACGTGAGCTTGCATCACACCTCGCAGCTTTCCGAATAGCTACCGCGTGCCATGGCCTGCGGTACCGGGGGTGAATTCGATTCTGAAGCGCAACGCCTGACCCAACGAAACGGCTTTGGTGACGCGCCGTTTTCTGCCCGTGCTGTCAATGCGGCCGTTGTACCATTCACACCACGGGCAAGGGACTGAACTTCGAGGAGGCTTGGGTCGCGTGACCTCATCCACTTCACCGCTGGTCGCCATTCAGTGCATGATGCGATTTGTTGATGGCCCTCGGTTGTCGTGTGCGTCGGGTGTGGTTCCGATCGACCCACGGCGGCGGCTCCTCGCCGACATCGCGCCGTGAGCGTTACGCCGTTGTATCCATCATCGGCGGAGCCTGTGTCGCTGCAGGGGCTCTATCTGCGCGAGCGGTTGCCTTCGCCGTTTCTCTACAGCAATTTCATCACCAGCCTCGATGGCCGGATTGCGGTGGCGCAGTCGGGCCGCGAGACGCACGCGGTGCCCAGGGAAACTTCCAACCCGCGCGATTGGCGGCTGTATCAGGAATTGGCTGCGCAGGCAGACGTGGTGATCACGACAGGCCGGTTCCTGCGCCAAACGCAAAAAGGAGAAGCCCAGGATGCGATCCCGATCGGAGGCAAGTATGCCGATTTGCGACGATGGCGGATCGACCATGGGTTGAGTGCGCAACCAGACATCGCCATCGTCAGCGGCAGTCTGGATTTGCCTGTCGACCCGTTGACCGCCATGTCGAAAGACCGGAACGTCCGGGTGTTGACAGGATCCGAAAGCGACGCCGGGCGCAAACGCGCATTGCGCGACGCGGGCATTGAGGTGCTGGAAGCGGGTGCGGGTACACGCGTGGAAGGCAAACGCTTGCGTCGCGCGCTGGAAGCGACCGGTGCCACGCGCATGTACAGCGTCGCCGGACCGCAGGTGCTGCACACGCTCGTCGCGGGTCAGGCGCTCGACCGCCTCTATCTGTCATTGGCCGGACGCCTGCTGGGCGGCACCGAATTCGACACGCTTTGCATCGGGTCACGGTTGCAACCCGCGCCGAAGTTGCGGCTGGCCGATCTGCACTTCGACGCAGAGGCACCCGCAGGCGCCGGCCAACTGCTGGCCGCGTACGACCTCGATTACACCTGAAGGATACCCAGTGCCGGGGCCGGCACAGGACCGCCGGACGCGGTGCCCCCGCTCAGCCACTCTGGCGGCTGTCGAGACGTTCTTTCAACCGGGCTTGCGCCGACGCGAATACCTCTTCGACGGTAAACGCACGTTCTGCAGCCATGTCGGCATCCGCCCGCGCCATGAGCTGCAGCATCGCAAGCGTATTCTGCGACTGCTGCCAAGCCTCGTAACTCTGCACCACCGCGCGCCCCTTTCCGTTTTGGGTCAGGATAACGCTGGATTGATGTTGCAGACGTTCGATCCAGCCGCTGGCGTCGTTCTTGAACTCGGTCAGGCTGCTGATTTCTTCGGTGGGCATGGGTTGGTCCTCCAGACTGGATTCGGTCCGGTTCTATCATGGAAGACGGTCCGGATTGGTAGGAGCTGCCTTGCAGCCGCCGCTCACATCTTCAGTTCGAAGCCTGCGTACCACGTGCGTCCGTACGCGGGTTCGAGGCCGGTCTGCCACACGCGGTCGTAGTACTGGCGGTCGGTGAGGTTGCTGATGCCGGCCGGCAGTCTCAGAGCTTTGGCCTTCACAAATGGCGTGGCGCATCCATCCGCAGGTGGAGGATGCGGACGATTGCGACGCCGTAGTCTTCAGCGCGAAAGTAGATGACATGCCGATTGACGATCGCACGCCGGTACCCCGCCCGGATGTGACCGCAATCCTGCGCCAAGTCCGGTGCCTTCGCCAATTTTGCGCAAGCTTTTTCGATCACTGCCGTATAACTCACGGCCTGCTGCAACCCCCACTCGCGGACCGTGTAGTCAAAGATCTCGTCGAGATCCCGCTGTGCGGCGGGGGTGAGGCGATACTCGGCCGTTCGTCGGTCAGCCACCGTGCTGCGCGCGCTTGCGCCGGACGAATGCCGCGAAGTCGAACGCCTGCGGCTTGCCACTGCGTTCGCCCTCGACGAGTGCCCGGCGCACCGCCTCGATTTCAGCGCCGCGCTCCTGTTCGCGGCGAATCAGGTCACGGATCAACTCGCTGTCGTTCGTGAACCGGCCCGCGTGTACCTGGGCACTGATCCAGCGCTCCTGTTGATCGGTCACGGTGATGGTTTTGCGGACGGTCGTCATGGTCTGCTTCGACTTGAGGTTGCTGTACAGTATGAATATATCATACACACGACAACACTCGCGCCACAGACTCAGCACTTGTTTCAGGGTGCGACAATGGCTTCGGGCCGCTTTCCGCCGCTCACATCTTCAGTTCGAAGCCTGCGTACCACGTGCGTCCGTACGCGGGTTCGAGGCCGGTCTGCCACACGCGGTCGTAGTACTTGCGATTCGTGAGGTTGCTGACGCCGGCCAGCAGGTTCAGCCACGGCGCAAGCTGCCAGTCCGAAGCGAAGTCGACCACGGTGTAGGCAGGAATCTGCGCGGGAATGAAGGTCGCTCCGCTGCCGAGCGGCTGGTCGGAATCCTGCCAGTACTGCGCGGCCGATGACACGGCGGTGAGGCTCGCCTTGTAGCGCTGGTCCAGGCGCCAGATGATCCCGGCCTTGGCGAGATAGCGCGGGGCGTAGGCGGGAATCTTGCCGACCTGCCCCGGAATGATGCTGTGGGTGAAACGTGCGTTCAAGAGGCTCAGGCTCGCGAAGCCCTCGAGATGCTGGCCTTGCGCGGCCAGCGCAGTCGGCGCGAAGAAGTCGTAGTCGATTTCGCCTTCGAGGCCGCGGTTGCGGGTGTCGCCGGTGTTCACTTCGATCACGTCGATGGCGTTGATGTGCTGCGCTTCGATGCGGTTTTTGAAATTGATCCAGAACACGCTGACGTCGTAATACAGGCCAGTGAGTGGCACACCGTGCACGCCGGCTTCCCACGAAATCGCGGTCTGCGGATTGGGCGCACTGCCCGGCAGCACATTGGCGAACGGTGAGCCGATGTCGAGATAGCGCACCGGCCGCCAGCCCTTTGAAACATTGAGATAGGTCTCGTTGCCATGGCCGAAATCGTTGCCGACGCCGAGGCCGAACAGCGGCACGCTGCGCGAGACGGAGGCATGGATCAACGGACGGCTCAGGAAGGGCGGCCGGACGGACTCGTCCACCGCGACGCGTTCCTTCTCGAGCCGGATCGACGGCACGATGTGGATTTCGTGCGGCAGCCGGAACACGTTGCTGGCGAACACCGAGTAGTAGTCCGACTGGCGCTTCTGGCGCAGGCGCGGCACGCCGCTGCGGTCGTAGCGGTCGGCATACAGGTCGGTGTCGGTCCACTCCCGCCAGGGATCGTTGCCATGAAACAGCACGGTACCGGCGGTGAAGGCGTTGCCGTGGCCCCAGCTCTTTTTCACCCGCAGATCGACGCCTTCGGTACGGTATTGTTCATCCGAGAGTGTGGTGTTGGAGGGAGGCGGCTGCGGGGCCAACTCCGGAGCCGGCGCGCCATTGGCCGCGCGGCTGTCCTGGGCCTGCCAGGCGGCCCACAGCTTGCCGACGAATAGCCAGCCGTTGCCCCATTCCTGCTGGTGGCCCAGCACGATCTGGTAGCGATCGACCCAGTCGCGGTTCCACGGCGTTGGCGTCACGGAGGGATCCGCCAGCCATTGCGGGTAGCTCATCCGGCCCGGGTCGCCGGAATCGGTGTCGATCGCGTGCACGTCCAGCCACGTGTATTGCTTGTCATTGGGGCGATATTCGACGTACAGGTCGGCCTGGCGGTTTTGCGACTGGGCATTCTGGCGCGTGCCGTCGCTGCGCACGTAACCCGCATCGGCGCGCCAAGTCCACTTGCCGCTGCTGCCCTGCAAGACGTTGTAGGTCGAATACAAACCGTTGGCGCCGATCACCTGCTCGGTGCTCATCGAAAACGGCGTGCCGGGCGCCGGCCGCTTGGACACCAGGTTGATGACCGGGGCGGGTTCGGGCCCGTACAGCAGGCTGGAGCCGCCTCGGATCAACTGGATCTCGGCGATGCTCTGTGACATCGGCATCGCGTACAGCGTCGGGAAACCGATCCAGTCGCTTTCCAGCGGAATGCCATCCTGCATCACCAGCACGTATTCCGATTCCTGCGGATTGCCGAGGCCGCGATAGCTCAGGTTGAATTGCGTGGGCGTGGGTTGTTGCGACACCAGCACGCCGGGTGAGCGCTCGAACAATTGTTGCAGGTTGTTGCCGATCACGGTCGGTTGCATGTCGAGATGGGTGACGGTGGTCTTCTTGGTGACGGTGATTTTCGTCCCCGCCACCTCGGGCATCTGGTGCTTGAGCTTGGCCTTGACGTATTTGCGCCAGTCGTAAGGTTTCTCGCCCTTGACGTTGATCGTGGACAGGGTTTGTGGCGGCTGGCCGGTTTGTTGGTCGGCAGACTGGTGGTTGTCCGAAGGCGTTTGCTGCGCGACGGCCGCTTGGGCGATCAACGCGATCGCAAGTGCAAGAGGCAGGGCGGCTGGTCGAAGTTTTGTCATCGGCGCAACGTTCATGTAGGAGAGTCGGGGGGCTGTGACGGACGATCGCGGCGGTCGCGCGGGTGCATCGAGGCAGGTTACCTTTTGGCGTCGGTGGGTGCATGGGCCAGAAGTGACGCTCCCCGGCGATACCTGTCCCTTCATCCCCAATCCTCGGTAATCGCCAAACGATCGCGTCGAGTCGGTGGCATGCCTCGTCGAAACCACCCGGCCTGATTCGTCGGGATGGTTGCGAATCGGTTTCGATGCGGCTCGGTGTCTCGGCCTGCGAGACGATGTTCGCCGATGATCCGGGCGCGCTGGAAGCGCGCCGGGCCGGATCGGTCGTTCTACGGTACCTTGGCCGGACGCGTCACACGATGTGTCGTCCCGGTGAACAACTGTCTCGCGGTGTGTTTCCGGTCACAGGATCCGCCGGGATAGCGGCTCTGCGCGCGGATGGAGCGGAATCGTGGCACCGGTTTTGCTGTGGCAACCGTAGACAAAACAGGAATACTTCGTCCCATGTCCATCGACGCCATGCCAATCCGCGAACCGCTGGGACCCGACGAAATGCGTCGGCTGATCCGGCGTTCGCACGGCTTGCGCACGCTCGGCCTGGTGCTGGGCACGGTCATGGTCGGCAGCGTCCTGTACCGGCAGGGCGCGCCATTCCCGGTGTGGACCCTGCTGTGCCTGCACGGCTTGGTGTGGTCGCACGTGGTCCGGTTGATCCTGCACCGCAGCGAGCGGCCGCTCGACGCCGACGAGCGCTGCTTCATGGTGGATACCGCGATGGGCGGCGTGTGGATCGCGCTGATGCAGTTCAACCTGCTGCCGTCGGTCGTGCTGGTCACGGCCTATTCGATGGCACTGATCGCGGTCGACGGCGGCAAGCTGCTGGTGCGCGGGCTGGCACTGATGGCGCTCGCCTGCGCCGTCACCGCGATTGCCGGCGGCTTCGCCTTCGCGCCCCGAACCGACATGCTCGAACTGCTGGCATCGGTGCCGTTGCTGATGCTGTTTCCGGTGACGCTCAGCATCATCGTGCACCGGCTTGCGCAGCGGGTGCAGCGCCAGAACCGCCTGCTGCTGCGGATGAGCAGCATCGACAGCTTGAGTGGCCTGTTGAACCGCCGCTATTGGGAGGAGGCGGTGAACGCGGCCCTGCGGCGCGACGGCTCCCACGACGCCGCGATGCTGCTGATCGACATCGACCACTTCAAGCGCGTCAACGACCAGTATGGCCACGCCGCGGGCGACGAACTGGTCCGGCGGTTGGGTGCCATCGTCCGCAACAATCTGCGCCAGGGCGATCTTGCCGGACGCTATGGGGGCGACGAATTCGCCGTGATGCTGGCCGACGCCGACATGCTGGCGACCGAGCGTGTGGCAGAGCGCATCCGTTCGGGGATTGCCTGCTCGCTCCTCGGCAACGTGCCGGGGATGCACTGCACCGTCAGCATTGGCGTGGCGCAGGGCCGCGCGGACTGGCGCACCGCCGCCGAGTGGCTGGAAGAGGCGGACGCGGCGCTGTACCGCGCCAAGCTCGCCGGCCGCAACCGCTTCGTCACGGCGGGTTGAGGGCAACGCGTCCCGCGGCACGGCCTGCCGATTGGTAGCACAATGGCAGCCC
>JBOHYT010000418.1:0-4165 GCA_050738055.1 Rhodanobacteraceae bacterium | reverse complement strand
ACAAGGTCGCCGACGGCAAGCGGCTCGGCGCCAACGAGGTGGTGATCTCGAAACATCCGGGCGAGATGACGAAGCACGTCGGCAGTTTCGATTTCATCCTCGACACCGTCGCCGCGCCCCACGATCTCGACGCCTACCTCAACCTGCTGAAACACGACGGCACGCTGTGCCTGGTCGGCGCCCCGGCCACGCCGCACCCCTCGCCGCAGGTGTTCAACCTGATCTTCAAGCGCCGGCAACTGGCCGGGTCGCTGATCGGTGGCATTCGCGAGACCCAAGAGATGCTGGATTTCTGCGCCGCACACGACATCGTCTGCGACATCGAGATGATCGCGATGCGCGATATCAACACCGCCTACGAACGCATGCTGAAAAGCGACGTGAAGTACCGCTTCGTGATCGACGTCGCGACGTTGTAGGGCGGGTCTTGACCCGCCAAAGCATGACGTAGGGCGGGTCTTGACCCGCCAAAGCATGACGCAGGGCGGGTCTTGACCCGCCTGCCGGCTCTCAGGTCGACGACTCTTCCGGTGGCTGCAGTTTTTGCCGGACTTCTTCGAGGTCTGCAATCACCGACTCCAGCGCGTCGTGCAACTGGCCCTGTCGATTCATCAGGTCGTCGATCTTGTCGGTCTGCTTCAACTTCGACAGATCGCCATCGAACAACATCCAGATCGCGGTCAACCGCTCGACGTTGTTCTTCGCATAATGGTGCATCTCCTTCAACTGGCTGAGCACGTCGGCGACCTGATCGGCCTGCGACTTGGCATTTTCATCGGCCATGGCAATTTCCTTTCATTGTGGGCCCGCGCATCTTACGATCCGGAACTCAACCGCAGCCAAACGCCCAAGACCGCGACAGCCATGCGTGAATTGCCGGTTCATTTCGCCTGCAGCACGGCGCTTGCAGAAGCCCTGTTTCCGGTCTGCCCATGACCGACCGCCTGATCGCCTGCGTGCTTGGCGGTACCGCGCCGGGCGCGCAAACCGAGTTGCACGACGTGGCGTTCGCCGTCGGAGAGTCGCTCGAAGCCGTGCACGCGCAGTTGCTCGCAAGCTGGTTCGGTGACCCGCACGGCCTGCACGTGGATGCGTGGTGCGTTCTCGAGAGCGTCGAAGGTTATCGCGTGCGACTGGCGCGCCCGGCACCCGAGAACGGCCTGCATCTGTACTTCATCAATATCGGCGGCTACCACCACGGCGAATTCGGCGAAAGGCACGCGTGGGGATTCTTCGGCGCGCCGAACAAGTCGGAAGCCAAGTTACGCGCCAAGCAGACGCTGCTGCAGGGAAGTGAACAAACCCACAAGGACGATCTGTATGACATCGACGATTGCCTGCGCATCCAACGCGTTTCCGGTTGGCATGTGCACCTGACGCCGGACCCGAAGGCCACGGGTCCACGCGTCATCAATGGCTACTTCCCGTTGCCGAAACCCGTCATCGACGCATGGCTGGCTCGACAAACGCACACGTAAACCGCCCTTTCCGGAACCCGATCATGCTGGAAATGCCGCCGTTCCATCTCGCCTTCCCCGTCGCCTCGCTCGAAGACGCCCGCGCGTTTTATGGCGATTTGCTCGGTTGTCCCGAAGGCCGCTCCAGCGACACGTGGGTGGACTTCGATTTCTTCGGCCACCAGATCGTCGCGCACCTCGCGCCGGAGGAACTGCGCGCTTCGGCGGCGCACGATGTAGACGGCGACGAGGTGCCGGTGCGCCACTTCGGCGTCGTCCTCGACATGGCGGCTTGGCGCGCGCTCGCCGAAAAGCTGCGTGCGGCGGATACGCATTTCGTGATCGAGCCGCACGTCCGCTTCAAGGCCCAACCCGGCGAACAGGCCACGATGTTCCTGCTCGACCCATCCGGCAATGCGCTGGAGTTCAAGGCGTTCGCGGACCGCTCGCGGTTGTTCGCGAAGTAGAACGCAAGGCCAAGCAAATCCAAAGCCACACGCGGATACTTCACCAATGAAGACCCGCGAGGTGCGCAGACCTGATTGCCCCGCCCCATTCGGCGTAGGATGAACCCATCGAGACCGGCACCCACCTGCCAGCCTCCTTGTCAGCCACTGAAAGGAGGGTTTGCCATGAAACTGCTGCGATTGTCGTTGACTGCCGCCACGCTGGCTGCACTGGCCGGCACCGCGATGGCGTCGTCCGGGTCACTGATCCAGTTCAAATCGCAGGTCTTGCCGGTGGTGGTGCAGGTGAACGCCGAAGGCAAGGTCACCGACATCCTTCCCGCCCGGCAGCTCCCGCCGCAGGTTTCGCGGTTGCTCGTCAAGCAACTCGATGCATGGATCGTCAAGCCGCTCATGGTGAACGGGCGCCCGGTCGCCACCCGGTTCATTGCGGAAGTGGCGATGCGCGCCAAGCCACTCGAGGACGGCAAATACCAGGCCAGCTTCGTGTACGTCAAGGGACTGCCGATGCCATTCGGCGGCTTGGTGTACTGGAACGTGATCAACGGTGGCCTGGAGGTGGCGCTGGTCTCCGCGGACAACATGGCGCCTCGACACGAATGGCGCATGCCGTACGACACCGCCGGCTATCCGCAAAACAGCATCGCGGCGATGCGCGCGCGGCCAAACGTGCGCGGCGCCGCGGTTCACGGGCAGGCGATGCCGAGCGCGGTGGGCGCGGCGCGATCGATGCCCGCGATGATGGCGCCGGCCGCACCTGTCGGGCGCTCGAACGCGGGAATGTCCGGGGCGCCGCGCACGGAGATTCCCTGAGGCGCAGTAACGCGCGATTCTTGCTGCATCGCCGCGAATTTTGAAGCGCCGACTCCGACCTTCGGCATCGAGCCGGCCTACTTCGCAGACCGCACCGGAAATGGTGTAGGCCGGCTCAAGGAGCGCAGCGACGGAGCCGGCATCCGGGCTGTTGTGTCGCTTCGAGCTTGAACCCATCCCCTCCCAGCGCTACGCGCTCGGCCTACGGCCGCCTCCCCTTGAAGGGGAGGGAGCAAAAGCATTCGGCCTTGAGCCGGCCTACTTCGTGCACCGCACCAGAAATGGGGTAGGCCGGCTCAAGCAGCGCAGCGACGGAGCCGGATTCGGGCTGTCGTGTCGCTTCGAACTTAAACCCATCCCCACCCAGCGCTACGCGCTCGGCCTACGGCTCCCTCCCCTTGAAGGGGAGGGAGCAAAAGCCTTCGGCCTTGAGCCGGCCTGCTTCGGCCTTGAGCTGGCCTGCTTCGGCCGGCCTATTACGTCCTTGAGCTGGCCTGCGCCGCGGGCGCGGCGGTGCGCCCGCGCATCCAGTTGATCAGGCCGCCTGCGAGCAGCACCTCGACCTGGCGCGGCGAAAGCTGGTGCTTCAACTTGATCGCGTGCTTGCCCTTGACCGCGACGTCGAGCGTGTCGCCCTTGGCGATCTTGTCGCGAAGGCCATCGAGCCCGATCATGTCGCCCTGTTCCAGCTTGTCGTAATCGTGCTCGTGCGCGAAGGTCAGCGGCAGCACGCCGAAGTTGACCAGGTTCTGCCAGTGGATGCGTGCGTAGCCCTTGGCCACGACCGCGCGCAGGCCGAGGTAACGCGGCGCGAGCGCTGCGTGTTCACGCGAGGACCCCTGTCCGTAATTCGCGCCGCCGACGATCGCGTGATCGCCCTGTTTTTTCGCGCGTTTGGCGTAGCCCTCGTCGACCTGCACGTACACGAACTCGGCGATCTTCGGGATGTTGCTGCGAAACGGCAGCACGCGCGCACCGGCGGGCATGATCTCGTCGGTGGAAACATCGTCGCCGACCTTCAGCAGCACCGGCAGTTCGAGTCGATCGGGCAGCGGATCGAAGCTGGGTAATGACTTGATGTTCGGCCCCTTCACCAGCTCGATGTTGCGCGCCTCGGCAAGCGGCAACGGTGCCTCGAAGTTGCGGGTGTCGAGCACCGGATCGTCGCTGTCATGGATGTCGGGATACTCCATGCCGAGCGTGCGCGGATCGGTGATCACGCCCATGAGCGCCGAGGCCGTCGCGGTTTCCGGGCTGCACAGGAACACGGAATCTTCGCGGGTGCCGGAGCGCCCCGGGAAATTGCGCGGCGTGGTGCGCAGGCTGTTGCGCCCGCTGGCCGGCGCCTGTCCCATGCCGATGCAACCGTTGCATCCGGCCTGGTGCAGTCGCGCGCCGGCCTGCACGAGGTGCATGAGATAGCCGTCG
>JBOHYT010000417.1:0-3484 GCA_050738055.1 Rhodanobacteraceae bacterium | reverse complement strand
GGCAATGGCAGTACTCTTGTTCATGGGCTCGCCCTCGCGACGGGTTGTGGTGGAAGGGATAGCTCACCACCATTGGCACATCGATGCCTGAATGCGCGGGGGCGAGTCCATGCGATTACGCTGCTGGCTGCCCGTGACGTAGCGCCGGACGTAGGTTGGGCTGAGCGCTCTTTGCGAAGCCCAACATTGCTCGCGCCCGGTGTCGGGGTTCGCGAAAAGCCGCTCACCCCAACCTACCGATTCGTAACCTCACGCCAGCGCCGCGCCGATGCGTTTCATCACGTCGTCGTCGAGCCGGTCGAGCGCATCCAGCGCGCCGAGGTTTTCCTCGAGCTGTTCGCGCCGGCTGGCGCCGAGCATCACCGTCGACACGTGCGGGTTCTTGAGGCACCACGCGATCGCAAACTGCGCGGGCGATACGCGAAGTTCGCTCGCGATCGGCAACAACTTCGCCACACGCGCCATGTCGCCACGCCCTTCGGGCGATTCGATCCGCTGCCGCAGCCACGCGTAGCCCGGCAACGCCAGGCGCGAATCCTCGGGAATGCCGTCGACGTATTTGCCCGTGAGCACGCCGGAAGCGAGTGGCGACCAGATCGTCGTGCCCATCCCGAAATCGCGGTACAGCGGGGCGTACTCGACTTCCACCCGTTCGCGGTGCAACAGGTTGTATTGCGGCTGCTCCATCGTCGGCGCGTGCAGGTTGTGCTTCGCGGCGATTTCGTGCGCGTCGCGGATCGCTTCGGCCGGCCACTCGCTGGTGCCCCAGTACAGCACCTTGCCCTGCCGGATCAGCGTGTCCATCGCCCACACCGTTTCCGCGACCGGCGTGTCCGGATCGGGACGATGGCAGAAATAGCAGTCGAGATAATCGACCTTGAGCCGCTTCAGCGCCTGGCGGCAGGCATCGACCACGTGCTTGCGCGACAAGCCACGCTGGGTCGGCTTTGGGTTCTCCACCGCGCCGAAGAACACCTTGCTCGACACGCAATACGCGTCGCGCGGGAAACGCAGGTCGGAAAGCGCGTCGCCCATGATCGTTTCGGCCATGCCGGCCGCATAGGTTTCGGCGTTGTCGAAATAGTTGATGCCGTGGTCGAACGCGCAAGCCAAAAGATCGCGCGCCTTGCCGCGGTCGAGCTGCCGGCCGAAGGTGACCCACGCGCCGAACGACAACGCGGACAGTTGCAGGCCCGATGACCCGAGGCGACGGTATTGCATGGCTGGCTCCTTCCAAACGCCAAGCTGCAAACGTACATTGTAGGAGCCATCAGCGTCGGGGTGGCATAGTGTTGCCCACGTTGACAACAGCCGCGGGCGTTGTAATGGTGGACGATTTCCTGCGCGATGTCGCCGGAGGTGAGGCCATCATGCCAACGACGATTACCATCGGCGTCGCCGACCCCGACCAGACCAGCCAACGCCTGCGCTCGGCGTTCCACGGCAAACGCCAAGGCAACCGCATTTCGTCCTGACGCCCAAGCGCATGCAGATCGTGCATACCCTCGCAGGTGCCGGTACCTTGTCGATCCGCGAGGTGGCGCGACGCGTGGGGCGCGACGTCCGCGCAGTGCACGCCGACGTCACCGCGATCATCAAGACTGGCGTGGTCCGCCGCGTCGAGCACGGCGTCGAGTTTCCGTTTGACGCCGTGCATGTGGATTTCATCCTGAAGGCAGCTTGAGAAGTCGGCGGGGATCAAGCTTTCATCGGGCCACCGGCATGCCACGTACGCGACCTTGCATCGCCGTCGACTTGTCGGCTTTGCTTACAATGATGCGGAATGCGCAACTCGCTGTTTGCAAACCGTATTCCCTGCAACGACTCAATTCGTGTGCCGGATTTGCTTACAAAATACGGAATGCGTAACTCGTGCGTAACTCGCTGTTTGCAAACCGTATTCTCTGTCACGGCCCACTTTCGTGTGTCGGATTTGCTTACAATTTCGACCCAATAACGGTCGCGATCAGGCGCCCGACCCGCCAAGAGAGGGGCTTGGCACGACAAATGCTCTTGTACAGGCCGAACGAGGGTGCTCCATGCAGGGGGCGTTCATCAACTCCGGGGAGAAAGAGCTTTGCTCACCGGTATTTGCAACTCCACAACTCGAGAGGTCTCAGCGTATGAAGATCAGAACTCTGGTTTCGATCGTGGGAGCCGGCATGATGTTTCTGTGCTCCGGCTTTGCTTGGGCTACTCCTTCGGCAAATCCGCCGTGTCCGCAACTCGGCCACGCCGACGGGTGCAATACCATCATCACACTCAACGCAGGCGGCACGGCCAGCATCACGATAACCACCGCGGCCCCCTATGACGGCGTTGAGGATCAGCTCGTAGGCGTGATCAACAACACCGGGTCGACCATCGGGGGCATCACGCTTAGCGGCAGCGATATTTTCGGCTTCGACGGAGATGGCGCGTTCAGTTCGGCGTGCGATTTCAGTGGTGGGGCCCCCTATCCCTGCGGCACGCCAACCCCAGGCGACACGACCGGGTATGCAGGCGCGGGCACCAGCTTCACCGTAACGGATTCCAACACCGGCACGGTGAATTTCCTCAACGGTCTCATGAACGGGGCGAATATTGTATTCAGCCTCGAAGAGGCCCCCAATACCGGCGGATTCACGGTAACGGGAACCAAGGGCGTGCCGGAACCTGGCAACCTGATCCTGTTCGGTATCGGTCTTGCCGGGATAGCGCTGCTCTCGCGCCAACGGAAGAAGGTCGGATCCAAATCCCTCGCGTAGGCGCGTTTTCGGGCCCATGGGCGGAGCCGGCATCAGCGCTTGCGGCGCGTGCATGCCGGCTCCTTGTTGCCTCAAGGCTCAGCTGAACTTCTCGGCTCTCCTTCCAAAACCATCCAGGTCTGCTGCAGCTCGCGCCTGGCCTTGGACTGCACGGCCTTCGGCAGCCGGCTGAGCACATTGGCCATCTTGTGCGCCCGGCAACGCTGGTGACGGGTCTCGGAGACAGCTCGGCCAGCGCCGACCAGAAGCTCAAGGCGCCGTCGCCGACGTCTACCAGCAACTACCGTTCGAATTGGCCGCGACATTGGTGGGCAACGGCTTTTTCTGGCCGGTGTTGTCGATGCTCAACGGGCCGCAGGCATCGCCAGCTTGGGCAGTCCCCGCGACCGGCGCCGCGGTGGCAACGTACCCCTGCCCCGCCGCCGAACCCGCGGACGCCACGGTCACCGTGTAGTAGCCGTTCTCGCTGGTGATCGCGCCGCTGGCGTATCCCAGCGAGCTCGCCACCGCCGGGCCGGTCACATAGTTGTTGTAGTCCGTGTAATAGCGTTCCTCGGCCTGCGCGACGTGCATCAGGATCTTTTGTCCGTCGGTGCGGCGCGCGCGGTAGGTGTAACGCCCCCACCACGGCACCGCGATGGCCGCGAGGATCGCGATGATCGCCACCACGATCATCAGCTCGATCAAGGTGAAACCGCGTTTGCTTCGAATGTTCATGGCCCCTGTCCCGAATTCTG
>JBOHYT010000416.1:0-10010 GCA_050738055.1 Rhodanobacteraceae bacterium | reverse complement strand
GCCAAGGGCTGGCCGGTGCTCACCGAGCGCAAGGACGCGCCACCGGACGCGACCGAGTGGGATGGCAAGCCGGATAAGCTGCCGCTTCTGGAGCGTTGATTTGTGCGATCGTCCGTGATCGCCGCACCGCCCGGCGTCGGCGCAAGCTTGTAACGCTTCGGCAACCAGGACTCCCTCGCGTGCGCGCAGTTTGGTAGGGCGGAATCGGCGCAGCCGCTTCCGCCACAGGCGAATCCGGCGGAAACCGCTTCGCGGGTTCCGCCCTACGGCTCTGCAGCTTCATCGCAGTTTGGTAGGGCGGAATCGGCGCAGCCGCTTCCGTCAAGGGCGAATCCGGCGGAAACCGCTTCGCGGGTTCCGCCCTACGGCGCTGCGCTCCTCGAGCCGGCCTACGCAACCGGCGGCGGCGCGATGACCTCCCGGTTGCCATTGTGCTGCGGCGGCGTCACCACGCCCTGCTGCTCCATCATCTCGATCAGGCGCGCGGCGCGGTTGTAGCCGATCCGGAGGTGCCGCTGCACGCCCGAAATCGATGCGCGTCGCGACGAGGTCACGATGTGCACCGCCTTGTCGTACAACTCGTCGATCCCGCCCTCGCCTTCCTCCGCGTCTTCCGGCAGCCCGGATTCATTGACGACCTTGCCGTCGCCCAACGTCTGCACTTCCTCCAGCACGCCGTCGATGTAGCGGGGTTCGCCTTGCGTGCGCAGCCACTCGACCACCTTGTGCACGTCGTCGTCGCCGACGAACGCGCCGTGTACGCGCTCGGGCGTCGCGGTGCCGGGCGGCAGGTACAGCATGTCGCCGTTGCCGAGCAGGGTCTCGGCGCCGGACTGGTCCAGGATCGTGCGCGAGTCGATCTTGCTCGACACCTGGAACGCGATGCGGGTCGGAATGTTGGCCTTGATCAATCCGGTGATGACATCGACAGAAGGCCGCTGCGTCGCAAGGATCAGGTGCACGCCCGCCGCGCGCGCCTTCTGCGCGAGCCGCGCGATCAGTTCCTCGACCTTCTTGCCGACGATCATCATCATGTCGGCGAATTCGTCGATCACCACGACGATGTACGGCAGCGGCTGCAGCGGCAGCGCCTTGTCTTCGGGCACTTCGGGGTTGGGCTTGAACAGCGGGTCGGACAGCGGCTGCCCGGCGTCCTCGGCGTCACGCACCTTCTTGTTGAATCCCGACAGGTTGCGCACGCCCACCGCGGCCATCAGCTTGTAGCGGCGTTCCATTTCCGCGACGCACCAGCGCAACGCGTTGGCGGCTTCCTTCATGTCGGTGACGACCGGCGCGAGCAGGTGCGGGATCCGGTCGTACACCGACAGCTCCAGCATCTTCGGGTCGATCATGATCATCCGCACATCGGCCGGGCGTGCCTTGAACAACAGCGACAGCACCATTGCGTTCAGCGCCACCGACTTGCCCGAACCCGTGGTCCCGGCGACCAGCAGGTGCGGCATCTTCTGCAGGTCGACGACCACCGGTCGGCCGCCGATGTCCTTGCCCAGCGCCAGCGACAGCGGCGAACGGGCGTCGCCGTATTCGCGCGAGCCGAAGATCTCCGAGAGGTACACGACCTCGCGGTGTGCGTTCGGGACTTCCAGGCCGATCACGTTCTTGCCCGGAATCACGTCGACCACCCGCACGCTGACCAGCGACAGCCCGCGCGCGATGTCCTTGTCGAGCGAGGAAATCTGGCTGCCGCGGATGCCGGGCGCGGGCTCCAGCTCGAAGCGCGTGATCACCGGCCCGGGATGCGCGCTGACCACGCGCGCGTCGATCCGGAAGTCTTTCAGCTTCATCTCGACCTGGCGCGACAACACCTCCAGAGTCTCTTCCGAATAGCCCTTGCCCGATTGCGGTTTCGGCTCTTCCAGCAGCGAGAGCGGCGGCAGTTCGCCGTCGGCGGCGGCGCCGGTGAACAGGGGAATCTGGGTCTCGCGCTTCGCACGTTCGCTCTTGACGATCGGCGCGGCCGCCGGCTCGATGCGTACCGGCTCGCGTTTCGACCGCCGTTCCACATCTTGCTTGCGCGCGGTTTCGCGCTCGACCCGCGCGGCACGCGCGGCGAGGGTCTCGGGCGCGCGCTTCATCCGGCCACGTACCCAGTCCCCGCCCGCCAGCACCTGCTGTCCGGTCCAGTCCATCACGCGGAACCACGAGAGTCCGGTGATCCAGGTGACCGCGATCAGGAACACCGCCAGCAACAGCAACAGCGCGCCGAGGCCGCCCAAGCCGCGGTGCAGGACGTCGCCGGCTCCGCAGCCGAGCAGGCCGCCCGCGCCCGTGACATTGCCGCACAGCGGATCCGAGGCGTGCAGCCATGCAAGTCCGCAGGCGCCCACGAAAAACGCGACGAACCCCACCAGACGCAGGCTCGGCTCCCATTTGCTTTCGCCGTCGCGGCGCCGGTACCAACCGCGCAACACGCCGACCGCGAGCACGACCAGCAGCAGCGGGAACGCATACGCGATCACGCCGAACAGGTGGAACAACAGGTCCGCGATGTAGGCGCCGATCGCACCGCCGAAATTCCGGACCGGCTGCCCCGGAACGCCGGCGCTCCACCAGCCGGGATCCTTGCCGTCGTAGCTCACGAGGCACGCGAACAGGTAGACCGCGAGCGGGAACAGCAGCAACGCGGCGGCTTCGCGCAGCAGCCGTCGCGTGCGTTCGCTCATCCCCACGGATTTGGTTTCAATTTGTGCTCTGGCACGCGCCACCCGCAACGACCTCGATTCCCGATAACGTCGGCGCGCTGACTATAACGCCGTTTCGGCGAGGACAGCTTCCGGGGAGTTAGCGCAGCGCCGCACGACTTCACCCCGTTCCGGAGGAACTGCCTCTCGATCACACCTCTGCCACAGTATCCATCTGTCCACGAACCGCGCTCAGCTTGACCGTCATCCCGGCGAAGGCCGGGATCCATTTTGATCTTGCTTCATCAAAGCGACCGTGGATCCCGGCTTTCGCCGGGATGACGAACTGAAGAATGCGCTTTACCGGCCAGATTGCGGGCTGACACCGACGAGATGTCACCAAGAGGCAGCGAACGGAGACCGGAAAGGCCGCGTCCTGGCTTGCGCCGGATTGATCAGGTGATTGATCCCGTATCAGAGCTTCATCCCCTTCAGCGCCGGATGCACCAGCTCGCCGTCCTCGACATTGATGCCGCTGGCGAGGATCTCGTCCTTGTGCCAGTTTTTCTGCGCAAGCCGCAGCACGTACGGCAGGATCGCCGCCGAAATCGCCTGCGAAGAAGTTTGCGGTACCGCGCCCGGCATGTTGGTGACGCAGAAATGGGTCACGCCATCGACCACGTAGGTCGGATCCTTCCAGGTGGTCGGCTTGGACGTCTCGAAGCAGCCGCCCTGGTCGATGGAAATGTCGACCAGCACGCTGCCCTTTTCCATCGACTTGACCATCTTGCGGGTGACCACGTGCGGCGCCTTGGCGCTGGGGATCAGCACCGCGCCGACCACGAGATCGGCGGTCGCGACTTCTTCGGCCACCGCCGACTCATACGCATACAACGCAGTGACGTTGGGGCCGAAGCTCCGCGCATGCGTGAGGCGGTCCGGCCGCTTGTCGAACACCACGACGTTGGCCCCGCTCCGCGCCGCCAGCAGCGCCGAATGGCCACCGGCCACACCCGCGCCCAGCACTACGACCTTGCCGCGCTCGGTCGCCGCCATGCCACCCAGCAATTTGCCCTTGCCGCCCTGCGGCTGGTGCAGCAAGGTCGTGCCGACCTGGGTCGCGAGGCGCCCGGCGACCACCGACATCGGGGTCAGCAGCGGCAACGAACCGTCGGTTTCCTGCACGCTTTCGAAGGCAACACCGGTGAGGCCGATCTTCAGCAGTTGTTTGGTCAATGCCGGTTCGGCCGCGAGATGCAAATAGCAGAACAGCAAGTGCCGCTTCTTCAGCAGCTTGAGGTCGCCCGCGATCGGCTCCTTGACCTTGACGACCATCTCGGCCTTGTCGTACAGCGCCGCCGCGTCCGGGACGATCTTGACGCCCACGTTGGCAAAACGCTCATCGGCGAAGCCGCTCTTCTCGCCCGCACCGGATTGCAGGAATACCTCGTGGCCGTGTCGTACCAGGTCGGCACACGCCGCCGGGGTCAGTGCAACCCTGCCCTCGAGGGTCTTGGTTTCGGAAGGAACGCCAATACGCATACAAGTATCCTCGTGCAAAAAGCTGTTCTTGAAATACCGACACAAACTCCCCATGCTGCACGACTCGCCGCACAGCGCGCCGAAACGGGGTGCGCGACGCAGCGAAGCTGCAGTGTGGGGTCGCGGCGGCGAACGCAGCGGGCCTTGGAAACAATCACGGAATTATACATGAGCACCTTGAAACACTGTCGCCTTCTCATCCTCGGTTCGGGGCCGGCCGGCTACAGCGCGGCCGTCTATGCGGCCCGCGCCAACCTGCAGCCGACCCTGATCACCGGGCTCGCGCAGGGCGGACAGTTGATGACCACGACCGACGTCGACAACTGGCCGGGTGACGTCGAAGGCCTGCAGGGTCCTGCGCTGATGCAGCGGATGGCCGAGCACGCCGAGCGCTTTCATACCGCGATGGTGTTCGATCAGATCCACACCGTCGATTTGAAGCAACGCCCGTTCCGGCTGAAGGGCGACAGCGGCGAATACAGTTGCGATGCGCTGATCATCGCTACCGGCGCGACCGCCAAGTATCTGGGCATCGCCAGCGAGGAAAAATTCAAGGGCAAGGGGGTGTCGGCCTGCGCGACGTGTGATGGCTTCTTCTTCCGCAACCAGGACGTCGCGGTGATCGGCGGCGGCAACACCGCCGTCGAGGAAGCGCTGTACCTCGCCAACATCTCGCGCAAGGTCACGCTGGTGCACCGCCGCGACAAGCTGCGCGCGGAAAAGATCATGCAGGACAAGCTGTTCGAAAAGGTCAACGCGGGCAAGATCGAGCCGGTGTGGAATCACACGGTCGACGAGGTGCTCGGCGACGACAGCGGGGTCAACGGGCTGCGCCTGGTCAGCACGGCCGATGGCAGCAAGCGCGAAGTCGCGGTCACCGGGATGTTCGTCGCGATCGGCCACACACCGAACACCGGCGTGTTCGAAGGCCAGCTCGACATGCACAACGGCTACATCAAGATCAAAAGCGGCCTCGCGGGCAACGCCACCGCGACCTCGGTGCGCGGCGTGTTCGCGGCGGGCGACGTCGCCGACCACGTGTACCGCCAGGCGGTCACCTCGGCCGGCTTTGGGTGCATGGCCGCGCTCGACGCGGAGAAATACCTCGACTCGGTCGGGCTGGCCGGCTGACGGCGCCGCTCCGCGGGCGCCAAAAAAATCGCCGGGCCTGTGACGATTGGCACTCTCGCAGGCGGCCGCCGGGGCGTAGTTTCGGCAAGTTCGACCGCGCACCCGACCTGTGCTTCCGCTCGCCTGCCCGGCCGCCTCCATCCGCCCATGAGAGGTCCCGCCGATGAAACGCCCTGCCCTCGCTGTCGCCGTCGCAGCCGCCCTCGCCACCGCGTGGAGCGGCGCCGCCCTCGCCGCCGACATCACCACGCCCTATCCCGGCACGATCACGCTGAAGGTCGACCTGACCCAGGCACCGCGCAAGATCTTCACGGTGCACGAAACCATTCCGGTCAAGCCGGGCCCGCTCAGCCTGTACTACCCGAAATGGATCCCGGGCGAGCACTCGGCGAGCGGGCCGATCCTCAACGTCGCCGGCATGTTCTTCATGGCCAACGGCAAGTCGCTGCCGTGGCGGCGCGACCTCGTCAAGATGTATGAGATCCACCTCGACATTCCTGCTGGCGTGACGACACTGGACGTGAACTTCGATTTTCTTTCGCCGATCGGCGGCGGCGAATTCGGCGCGGGTGTATCGGCCACGCCGAACATCGGCGACCTCGAATGGAACCAGGTGGTGTTCTACCCGGCCGGCTACGCATCGCGCGCCATCACGGTGCAGCCGAGCATCAAGCTGCCGCAGGGCTGGCTGTTCGCGACCGCCCTGCAGCCACACAACGGCACCGGCGGGGGTGAAACCAGCGCGATCCAGTTCCAGCCGGTCACCCTCAACAACCTCGTCGACTCGCCGCTCATTTCCGGCCGCTATTTCAAGCAGATCGACCTGGCGCCGGGCGCCAAGGTACCAGTCAAGCTGGACCTCGTGGCGGATGCCGAGCGCGACCTCGCCGTCACGCCCACGCAGATCGACCAGTACCGCAACCTGGTCAAGCAGGAAAACCGGATGTTCGGCGCGCACCACTACGACAGCTATCACGCGCTGCTGACGCTGTCCGACCACACCGACCACTTCGGGCTGGAACACCATCAGTCCAGCGACGACCGCATCAACGCGGACTACTTCATCAATCCTTCGACGTACCTCGTTGGCTCGACCCTGATCCCGCACGAATACACCCATTCGTGGAACGGCAAGTTCCGCCGCCCCTACGACCTGTGGACGCCGGATTTCAATTCGGTGCCGATGAAGGACGATCTGCTGTGGGTGTACGAAGGACTGACCGACTACTTGCAGGAAGTCATGGCCGCGCGCAGCGGGTTCTGGACGCCGTCCGAGTTCCGCGAATCGTTCGCGATGATCGCGGCCTCGATGAACCACGTGCCGGGCCGTGAATGGCGGCCGCTGCAGGACACCGCGGACATGGCGTCGCTGCTGTATTACGCGCCTTTTGCCTGGCACAACTGGCGGCGCGGCACCGATTTCTATTCGGAAGGCGCGCTGCTGTGGCTGGATGTCGATACCAGGATCCGGCAATTGAGCCACGACAAGCATTCGCTCGACGATTTCGCCAGGCTGTTCTACGGCATGGGCAACGGCAGCTACGTCACCAAGACCTACACCTTCGATGACGTGGTGAACGCACTGAACAAGGTCCAGCCCTACGATTGGGCCGGCTTCCTGCACCACATCCTCGACGTCCGCCAATACGACGCGCCGCTCGACGGCATCACCCAGGGTGGCTGGAAGCTGGTGTACACCAACAAGCCGTCGGCGATGTGGAAGGCAACGGCGAGCGCGTTCAAACAATACGTAGGGACCAACGCGATGTACTCCGCCGGGTTCATGGTCAGCGGCGACGGCGACGTCAAGGACGTATTGTGGAATGGCCCCGCCTTCAAGGCAGGACTGATTCCCGGCATGCACATCACCGCGGTCGACGGCAAGGCGTTTTCGCCCGAGGTACTGAAGGAAGCGATCAAGGCCACCAAGGATTCCAAGGTGCCGATCAAGCTGCTGGTGAAGAACGTCGCGCAGTACGAAACGCTCGAGGTGGACTACCATGGCGGCCTGCAATACCCGCACCTCGAACGGGTCAACGGCACGCCCGACTATCTGGACCAGATCGCCAAGCCGTTGAAAGGTTGAAAGCGGCGCACAAGCAGAAGCCTTTGACGCGGACAAGAACGGATACGAGCGGATAAGAGTCGACGGCGTCGGATTCTTTGATCCGATTTTGATCCGCGTCCATCCGCGTCAATTCGCGGCCAACGGTTTTTCGAATGGGCGCCACACGTCAACAAGAGCCGTAGGGCGGAACCCGCGAAGCGGTTTCCGCCGGATTCGCCCTTGGCGGAAGCGGCTGCGCCGATTCCGCCCTACCAAACTGCCATATCCCTCTGGTCAGATCCGCTTTGATCCGTGTCAATCCGTGTCCAACGCTTTTGTCGCGCCTGCCAGAATAGACGCATGCTCACGATGCACACCCACGAATCGATCAACGAGATCGCCGCCGCCGACTGGGACGCGCTGGTGGCCGACTCGAATCCCTTCGTCCGCCACGCATTCCTTGCCGGGCTGGAGCGCACCGGCTGCATCCGCGCGGAGTTCGGTTGGCGCGCGCAGCACCTGACGCTTCACGATGGCGATGTGCTGGTGGGCGCGCTGCCGTTGTACGTCAAGGCCAACTCGCACGGCGAGTACGTGTTCGACTGGGCCTGGGCGGATGCGTGGGAACGCGCGGGCGGCGACTACTACCCGAAATTCCTGTGTGGCGTGCCCTATTCGCCCGTCACGGGGCCGCGACTGCTGGCCGGCAACGGTCCCGACGCGTTGCAGCGCCGCGCCACGCTGGCGGCGGCGCTTCGGGAATTGACCGATCGCACCGGCCTTTCTTCGGTACACGTCAATTTCCTGCGCGACGAGGATGCCGACGCGTTCGACGATGCGTGGCTGGCGCGATCGGATTGGCAATTCCAGTGGCGAAACCCCGGCGACTGGCGCGATTTCGCCGACTACCTCGACGCGCTGACCCACAAGCGCCGCAGCGCCATCCGTCACGAGCGCGCGCAGGTCGCGCAAGCCGGAATCGAATGCGAATTCCGCGACGGCGGCACGCTCGACGATACCGAGTGGCGCCTCATGCATCACCTCTACACCCACACCTTCGACGAGAAGGGCAATACCCCCACCCTGACCCTCGATTTCTTCCGGCACCTCGGAGCGGCATTCCCGCGCCATTCGCACGTGGCGTTCGCCCGGCACGGTCACGAAATCATTGCGGCGGCGCTGTTCCTGTCCAGCGACGACACGCTCTACGGCCGCTACTGGGGCGCACGCGAAGCGGTGCCTGGTCTGCACTTCGAGCTGTGCTACTACCAGGGCGTCGAACACTGTCTGCGCCGCGGGCTCGCGCGTTTCGAGCCCGGTGCGCAGGGGCTGCACAAACTCGCGCGGGGTTTCCTGCCGACCCGTACCCGGTCGCGGCATTACCTTGCCGATGCCGGCTTCCGCGAGGCCGTGCGCCGGGTCCTCGAGCGGGAGGCGGGATTGCTGGAAGCGCATGGCCGCGAATTGCAGAGGCACTCGCCGTTCGCGGAGCGCCCGTGATCCGCATCCGGCGCCTCGACGCACGTCCTCCGTACACGTTTCCCGACCCAGTGCGCGCGCTCGCGGAGCCGAACGGACTGCTGGCATTTGGCGGTGACCTCTCGCCGCAGCGACTGGTCGCCGCGTACTCGCATGGCATCTTTCCGTGGTATTCCGAAGGCGACCCGCTGCTGTGGTGGTCGCCGGATCCGCGTTGCGTGTTCGCAACCGGCGAGGTGCACGTTTCGCGCAGCCTCGCGCGGGCGTTGCGGAAGTCCCGATGGGCCTGGGGCATGGATCGCGCGTTCGGCGCCGTCATGCGCGCCTGCGCCGCGCCGCGGGCGGGACAGGACGGAACCTGGATTACCGAGGACATGATCAGCGCGTACATCAACCTGCACGCGCTCGGTCTCGCCCATTCGCTGGAAGTGTGGGAGGGCGACGAACTGGTCGGCGGCTTGTATGGCGTGTGCGTCGGATGCATGTTCAGCGCCGAATCGATGTTCTCCCGCCGCAGCAACGCTTCGAAGGCGGCGCTGATGGCCCTGGCGCAGACACTGCAGATCCGCGGCTTTCCGTGGATCGACGCGCAGGTTCCGAACCCGCACCTCTTGCGGATGGGCGCGCGCACGATTCCGCGCCGGCAGTTCCTCGACGGGCTGGCACCGCTGGTGGTGCAGCCGGTGCCGCGCGACTGGCCGCAAACGCTGTCCCCGGTTTGCGCGTTGCCGGAGCGTTGCACGACAGCGGCGCTTCGCGGATGAACTGGATTGCCGCCAGCGCCACCCGTGCACCCATCGCCGGCTCCGATGCGGCGCGATCGGTGCAAGTCTGCAATCGCGCCCGAGTTGGCGTACATTGGACACCCTGCCCAGCGGAGGTTTCGCCATGAACGACAAAACCGACGACCCCTTCAAGGCCGCCAAGGATGCCGCCACGTCCGGACAACGCTTCAGCCGCGGTGTGATGGATTCGGCGCAACAGATCTGGCTCGCGGGCCTCGGTGCCTTGGCGCGCACGCAACAGGAAGGCGGCAAGTTCTTCGATGCGCTGGTCGAGGAAGGCGTGCGCATCCAGGAAAAAACCCACGCCTACAACGAGGAACAGGTCACGCAGGGACACCAGCAGACGGCCGCGTGGATGGAGCAGGCGCGCAAGCGCACCAACGC
>JBOHYT010000415.1:0-7608 GCA_050738055.1 Rhodanobacteraceae bacterium | reverse complement strand
CACAAGCCTCAGACATCGCCTGTTCCAGCGAGCGCTGGGGGTCGGCACGCAATGCCGCAAGCTCGTTCGCGTCCCACGCGTGGCGCAAGCGGCCTTCGATCAGCAACAGCGCCTTCGTCGCATACCGCTCGACCACATCCAGCGAATGGGTGGCGAGCAGGACGCTGGCGCGTCCACCCGTGACCAGTCCGACGAGATGTTGCTTGAACGCCAGCGCGCTGCGTGGATCGAGCCCGTTGAACGGTTCGTCCAGCAGCAACAACGGCGGCTCGCCGATGAGCCCCAACAGGATGCCGAGTTTCTGCCGCATGCCGAGCGAATAGGTGGCGACGCGGCGATCCAGGACACGCGTGAGCGAAAGCGTCTCCGCCAACCCGAGCGTCGCTGGCGGAATCCCCGCCAGCGCGCGCGCACCGGCGAACAACGCGAGGCATTCGCGACCGGTGAGCAATTCCGGCAGGCCCGCGGGATCGACCGCAAACCCGGCCATGCCCTTGGCCTCGCGTGCAGCCGCTGCAAGATGATATTCACCGATCGACACGCGTCCCCGGCGCAATGGCAGCGTGCCGACCAATGCCCGCAGCAAGGTGGTCTTGCCCGAGCCGTTGGGTCCGATCAGCGCGATGAATTCGCCAGGCGGAATTTCGAGGTCGATTCCCTGGAGCACACGTTCATCGCCGTACGCCACGTGGACATCGCTGACGCGCAGCAACGCGGTCATGTCAAAGGTCCGGCATTCGTCGCTGCGATCATGCGATGGCACGACCATGCGGAGCCCGCGACCAGACATCCGATCCATGCGGCCACGGCCACCCAACTGCCGCGCATGAGCAGCACGCCAACGACCGCCAGGATCACCGCACACACGACGGCCACCAGCGGATAGCGCAGCGACGAGGAACGCATGCGGCCGGCCGGCAACGGCGTCGCTTCGAGCAAACGGATCGCATCCATGGTGGCTTCCGCGCAGGCACGCATCACCACGGCCAGCCATCCCAGCGAAAGCACCAGCAGGAGCAGACCGGCAACCTTCGGAATCGCGGCGCCATCGGGAACCGCAGCCAGCACGACCACGCCAATGGCAGCACCCCCGCGCCGCCACTTGATCAACGCGCAACGCCGCTGCCAATCGAGCAGGTGTGGCAGCGCCGGATCGTTCAACCACGGCAACGCAAACAACGGCTCGCGAATGCCGTCGGCGTGGCGCGAGCGCGCCACCGCGCCTGCGCGAAGCACGGTCACGACGGCTGCGCCGGTGCCGACGGCAAGGCCGCCGTCGAGGGCAAGCAAGGCCAAGTCCAATGCATCGCGACGTGGCGCCGGGATCGACGCCAACGCCAACAGCGCGCTGCACGATGAAACCGCCACGAGCAATGCTCCGGCAGACAGTGCAACCAGGGTCCAACGAAGGGTACGGGGACTCGTCGGCAGTGCGCCGCACCAGCCGAAGCGTGCGTGCGCCAACGCCGTCGTCAGCCGGCTGCGCGTCAGCGAGAAACTGCCCGCCAAGGCGAACAACGCGCTCATCGCCGTGCACCAGGCATAGCCCCAATACAACGAGACGCACGCGAGTACGACGCAACCCGACACCAGCACTGCCGGCGCGGCGATCGGCCGCACCAGCGCCATCGATCCCGCACGTCGCAGCACCAGCCAGTCGGCTTGCATCGACGGTGGCAATGCGAGGGTCATCGGGGTGATTGTGGCATCGCGGGGGCGCCTACAACGAAAAACCCGCCTCGCGGCGGGTTTTTCTCGATCGAATCAGTCGGCGGGCAAGCTCACGCTCTCGCCACCGAATAGCGCTTCAGACGTGTCGCGAACTCGACGAGCTTGCGGTTGCCGCTGGCTTCGGCATCACGGCACCACTGTTGCAATGCGGCCAAGGCGGTGTCGGGTTTGCGCTGCTCCATCAACGCCGCCAGACGCGCGCGGTACTCGCTGATCTGTTTCAGTCGCGGGCGATTCTCGACCGCAGCCGCGAGCCGCGACCTGCCGCCGTTGTCCAGCCAGCGACCGCCGTTGGCCAACGCGCGGCGCAGGCGACGGCGCGGCATCGCACCCAGATGACGCGTACCTTCGGCGCTGGACTGCTCGCGCACCGTCGGCTTGATCACCATCTTGTAGTAGTCGGTCATGGCCTCGAAGCGATGGGTGAGCAGCGCCTTCAGCGTGTCGCGGTCGGGCAGCGACACGTTCGGGCGCTCGTCCAGTGCCGGCGCGACGCGCAGCACTTTCGCCAACTGAACCTTTTCCAGCCCGCGGATCACCAGCCAGCCGATGTCGACCTCGAACTTGCGCAGCGCGAACTTCGCGGAGCTCGGAAACGCGTGGTGGTTGTTGTGGAGCTCCTCGCCGCCACACCACACCGCCCACGGCGTGAGGTTGGTGGCCTTGTCGGAGGTCTCGAAGTTGCGATAACCCCACCAGTGGCCGAGACCGTTGACGACACCCGCGCCCCAGAACGGCATCCACGCCATCTGCAGCGCCCAGATCGCCATACCGAGTACGCCAAACAACAGCACGTCGATCACCGCGAGCAGCGTGACGCCAAGGTAGGGATAGGGTGTGTATACGTGGCGCTCCATCCAGTCGTCGGGCGTGCCGCGACCATACTTATCGAGATCGGCCTTGTTGGCCGCGGCGGCGCGATACAGCTCGGAGCCCTCGAAGAAAACCTTGCGGAGGCCGGCGGTCTGCGGGCTGTGCGGATCCAGTTCGGTCTCCACAAACGCGTGGTGCTTGCGGTGCACCGCGACCCACTCTTTGGTGAGCATGCCGGTGCCCAGCCAGTTCCAGAAACGCAGGAAGTGCGAAACCACCGGATGGAAATCCACGCCACGGTGCGCCTGACTGCGGTGCAGGTACAAAGTGACGGCAAAAACCGTGAGCTGGGTGGTGACCAGCACGTAAATCAGCATCGTCAGCCAGCCGGCATTCGCCAGGCCGCTGGAGGCAAAATGAAGGAGGGTATCAAGCATCTCGGTCACAAGGGAGAAGGGCACGGGTCGGCACAAACCCGCAACAACAAGTCTAGGGGAGAAAACCGCTCATCGCTACCGGCTTGCTTCAACAACGTGATGGCGGCGACAATCCATTTCAATGGGGCTTTACGTTCAGCTAACGAAATGACCGCAAAACCGGGTTTGCTGCACCTCGACCGCATTTCCCGCCGGCTGGGTGGACGTGAAGTGCTCCGCGGCGTGTCGCTCACGCTCGAACGCGGCGAGGTGCTGGGCCTGCTCGGCGTGAACGGCGCCGGCAAGTCCACCACGCTCGCGATCATCGCCGGGGTGCTGGCACCCGATGCCGGAACGGTGTGCATCGACGGGCACGACGTCACCGACGATGTCCGCGCCGGCAGCCGCCGCATCGGCTGGGTTCCGGAAAACGTGCCGCTGTGGCCGGAACTGACCGTCGCCGAGGCACTGGATGCCGCCGGGCGCCTGCGCAGCCTGTCGCGCAGTGCCCGCAAGCAGGCCGTCGAACGCGAACTCGCGCGGCTAGAACTCAACGTGCTCGCCCATCGGTTGTGCGGCCAATTGTCGCTGGGCCAGAAGCGCCGGTTCGGATTGGCGCAGGCACTGCTCCACGAACCCGATCTTCTGGTGCTGGACGAACCCGGCAACGGCCTCGACCCGGTGCAGACCGCGCAACTGCGCGGGCTGATCGGCAACCTCTCGCCCGGCCGCGGGATCATCCTGTCCAGCCATGATCTCGCCGAGGTGGAAGCGATGTGCAACCGCGTGGTGATCCTGCACGACGGCGCGGTGCGCCATGATGGGCCGCTCGAAGGCCAGCGCGGCCGGCTCGACGCGCAATTCCGCGCGATCGCCGGTGCGCCCGCGAGCGCTGCGGCATGACGACCTTCTCGATCGTTCGGCTCGACGGAAAGCGGCTGGCGGTGCGGCCGTTCGCGTGGACGCTTGCCGGAATCGTGCTGGCGATGATGGCATGGCAATTCCTGCTCGGGCTGTCGGCGTTCCTGCACGCGCAACCCACGGTGCCCGGCGCAACCGCCGCGCTTGGCTTCACCGACAGCGTGATCGGACCCTACCTCTTGAACTACCTGCAACTGTGCCTCGTGATCGCGCCGCTGATCACGATGCAGGCGCTTGCCGGCGAACGCGGCGCGCAACGGCTTGCGCTACTCGGCGCCGCGGGCGCGTCGGCCTTCCAGATCGTCTTCGGCAAGTTTCTCGTGCGATTGGCCTTTCTGTGGCTGCTGCTGGCGATCGTCGCCACCATGCCGCTGGTGCTCAGCGGGGCCACCCACCTGGACTGGGGACAGTTCGGCGCCGGGCTGCTCGCATCCGCGCTGTGCGTCGCCGCGCTCACCGCGATCGGCATCGCGTGCTCGGCTTTTGCGCCCGGCCCTGCGCTGGCCGCAACCGCGGCGTTGTTGATCGGTGAAGCGCTCTCGTTGATCGACGCCGGCGTGCGACTCACCGGCGGTGACACCGGCTGGCTCGGGTATCTCGCGCTGCACACCCACCTGGCGCCCGCGATGCGCGGCCTCGTGCGAAGCGAAGACCTCGTGTATTTCCTGCTGGTTGCCGCGGTGGCGTTGGCGCTCGCGGTCCGTCGCGTCGCGCTGGAACGGGAACGCGGCTGATGCGTCGCGCAATCCAGACTTGGCTGTTTGCGCTCCTGGTCGTGGTGATCGCGGTGTGCCTCGCGGCCCTGTCCACGCACTTCGGTGTCACGGACGACTGGAGCGCCGGCGCGCGCGCCACGATTTCGCAACAGGACCAGGCCTTGCTCGCCCAACTGAAGGGGCCGCTCGAGGTCGTGAGCTACACACGGCCGGGCGTGTTGCGCGCGAAAACTCGCCTGCTGGTCGCGCGCTACCAGCGCTTCAAGCCCGACCTTGCCTTGAAGTTCGTCGATCCCGATCTCGACCCGCTCGCGACCCAGGACGCGGGCATCCAGTCCGATGGCGAGATGCTGCTGCACTGGCACGCGCAAACCCAGCACGTCGTGCAGCTCGATGAGCAGGATTTCTCGGATGCGCTGGCCCGGCTCGCGCGCGGCGGCACGCGGCTGGTGGCGTTCGTCACCGGAGACGGCGAACGCGACGCCACGGGCACGCGCGCCGCCGATCTCGGCGATTTCGTCAAGCGTATGACGAGCCGCGGTGTGCGCGCGCTGCCGCTGAATCTTGCCGAAGCCGCGCAGGTGCCGCGCAACGCCGATCTGGTGGTGCTGGCGAGTCCGCAGGCCGCGCTGTTGCCCGGCGCGGTGCAAAAGCTCGAGGATTACGTCGCCGAGGGCGGGAATCTTTTGTGGCTGACCGAACCCGGCGACGACGATCTCGGTCTGGCGCCGCTGGCCAAGGCGCTCGGCATCCGGCGCCTGCCCGGCACGCTGGTCGACCCACGTGGCGCCGCGGCCGGCGGAGGCGATCCGCACGGGATCGTTGCGACGCAGTATCCGGCGCAGGCGATCACCAATGGCTTCCGGTTGAATACGCGGTTTCCCCGCGCGGCGGTGCTCGCGTCGCTCGCGGACAGCGAATGGAAAGCGCAGCCGATCCTCGAATCGAGCCTGCAAAGCTGGAACCAGCTCGCACAGGTCGATCCTGCACACACCGCGATGGATCCCGGCGCCGCTGCGCTGAAGGGACCGCTCGGATTCGGCTACGCGCTCAGCCGGTTGTCGCCGAGCCCCGCCAAAACCCGGCAGCGCGCGGTGGTGATCGGCGACGGCAACTTCCTTTCCAACGCCTACCTTGCAGACGCCGGCAACTTCGCGCTCGGAGTACGGGTGTTCGACTGGCTGCTCGGCGACGACACGCTCGCCAGCCTGCCGCCGGCGGCGCCCGATCGGGTGCTGAAGCCGAGCGGCGCCGATCTCGGCGTGCTCACGTTCGGGTATCTGATCGCGCTGCCGATCGCGCTGATCCTGATCGGCTTGGGCATCACCTGGCGCCGGCGTCGGCGGTGACGCGCGCGACCCGTCAACTCGCGGTCTTTTCCGTCGTCGCGGTGGCGCTGATCGCCGCGGTGTTGTGGACCGGTCGTCGTGATTACCAGCGTGATCCACCCGCGCTTACATCATTCGATCCCGCCGCAGTGACAAAAATCGAACTGGACATTCCACCGATCGCGCCGCAGGTGTTCGCGCAACGCGATGGCGGCTGGTGGCGCGTGAAACCTTCGCAAGCGCGCGCCGACGACGCACGGGCACAGCGTCTTGCGAATCTCGCCGCCTCGCCGGTCGCACGCTGGATTCCCGGCAAGGACATCGACCCTGCCAAGGTCGGGCTGGATCATCCTTCCGCCACACTGGTGTTGAACGGCGAGCGGCTCGAATACGGCGGCCTCACCGCGATCGGCGATCTGCGTTACGTGCAGGTCGGCGGCAAGGTGGCGCTGGTTCCAAGGCAATATTCGCCAGAAGTGATGTTGACGAAACCCGATACGCAATAAGCTGCCCGGTCATGCCGTTTCCGGGCAATCGTTTGGTACCGTATCCGACTCGATGATGACAATCACGGTTGCCTCTTCCAACCAGCACTTCCAGGAGATACTGGCCCTGCAGCGACGCTACCACTTTCGCGCCATTCCGGCCGACGTGCAGGCTCGTGAGGGCTTCGTGTTCGCGGAACACACCCTGCCCCTCCTCAAACGCATGGCGGCCGAATCACCCCAAGTCATCGCGTTATCAGGGGGCCGGGTTGTTGGCTATTGCCTTTCCTTGCCCCCGTCGCTCCAACAAGAACTGCCACCCCTCGTGCCGATGTTTGAGCAGTTCGGCCGCTGCGTCTTCCGCGACAGGCCTCTCACGGAATATCGCTTCGTTGTAGGCGGGCAGGTGTGCGTCGACCGGGATTACCGTGGGCACGGTTTGCTTCCGCGCCTGTATGGCCAACTCAGCATATCTCTCTCGACCGTCTGCGATCTATGTGTCACCGAGATCGCTACGCGTAATCGGGTGTCAGTGCGTGCACATGAAAAGATGGGTTTTGAGGCCATCTCCACATATTCGGATAACCGCGAAGAGTGGGTCATCGTGGTGTGGGACTTCCCACGACCGGCCCTTGCCGATCGAGGCTGAGCATCAAGCACCAAAGCCGGACAGCCAGATTCCATATCGCTCGCACCCATGCCCGAACTCCCCGAAGTCGAAACCACCCGTCGCGGCATCGCGCCGTTCGTGACCGGTCGCGTGGTAACACGCGTGGTGCTGCGCCGCCCGGACCTGCGCTGGCCGATCCCGCGCGCGATCACGACGACATTGCCCGGCCAGCGCATCGACGCGGTCGAGCGACGCGCGAAGTACTTGCTGCTGCACACCGAAGCCGGCAGCGCGTTGCTGCACCTCGGGATGTCGGGTTCACTCCGGCTCACCGATCCCGCACTGCCGCCCCGTCCGCACGACCACTATGACTTGGTGTTCGATTCCGGCAACGCGCTTCGTTTCAACGATCCGCGCAGGTTCGGTTGTCTGCTGTGGCAGGAACCCGGCGAGGTGCATCCGTTGTTGCGTGACCTCGGGCCGGAGCCGCTCGGCGATGCCTTCGAAGGCGACTGGCTGTTCGCGCAATCGCGCGGGCGCAGCGTCGCGGTGAAAAGCTTCCTGATGGACCAGACGGTGGTGGTCGGC
>JBOHYT010000414.1:0-4760 GCA_050738055.1 Rhodanobacteraceae bacterium | reverse complement strand
GTCTTGGCGACGCGCCTGGCGACCTTGACGGCGCGACGCTCGGCGGACGGGTCAACCCCATCACGAAGTTTCGCGCGCGCCTCGTCGCGGCGCCTGCGCGCTTCCATGATGGAGACTTCGGGCCAGTTGCCGAAGCTCAACATGTTTTCGCGACCGCCGAAGCGATAACGAAAGCGCCAGCCGCGGCTGCCTTCGTTGGTGACACATAATGTCAGCCCTTGCCCATCGGCATGCTTCCCAGGTCTTGCGTTTTCGACTTGCTTGCGCGTGAGCATGGGTGTGATTCCCTGTGTGGGTAACGAAACCTCTACTCGCAATCTTACCCACAAGTTAGGCCGGATGCAAGCGGACGCCAGCGGAACGATGCGAACATAAAACGCCCACCCTGCAACGGTTTCAGCGGGTCACTGATCGTCCGCCGAAATCCGCTAAAGTCCGTATTCGAGTCCTTTCCTGGGCACCAACTGTTCCACAAGAACCCGCGCCTTGCGCGGGTTTTTTGTGCCCCCGCACTGCGTTGCACCGCGAAGCCGCTCAACGCGAGGAATGCGTCGCCGGTTACCCGCCCCGCTTTGTCGCCCGGTGATCGGGCGCCCGCGCGCCGCAACCGCTATGCCCCTGTCCGAAGGCTGCCCGTGGAGAATACCGGTTCCGTCCGGGGTCCCACTCCAATCCGCACTGCGGACTTCCGGGCAGCCTTCACCCCCCCACCCCAGGATCGATGCGCGGCTACTTGATCAGTTCGGACGCCCGCAACCGGCGTTCCACCTCGATTCTCAAGGCGCGAAACCTGGTTTCGGGTGGTGCCGATGCTCTCCTGGCCGCACAAGGTGAGATCGCGCGGGCCGCCACCGTTCTCGCGGATGTAGTCGCGGGTCTGGATCAACATGCCGCCCGACCCGACCGTAGAGTCATACGTGCTGATGCCCGGTTGCGGATCGACGATCTCGACCAGCGTGCGCACCACATCGGCCGGCGTATAAAACTCGCCAGCCTTCTTGCCGGCGGAATCGGCAAAGTATTTGATGAGGTATTCGTAGGCGGCGCCGAGCAGGCCCGGAAACTCGAAGTTTTCGTCGCGCAGCGGGATCTTCTCGAAGTTCTGGACGAAATTCGCCAGCGTGTCGTCGTCAAGTGTCCGCTGGCCGATCTTGCGATTGAAGTTGACGTGCTTGAGCACGTCTTCCAGCGAATCACGATTCGCTCCCTCCAACGCTGTCAGCGCCTTGTTGAGGTAGGTACCGACGTTGGTCTTCTGGTGCGCGATGCTGGCACCGGGTCGGTTTCCAGGTATCGAGCACAAACGCAGCGACTGCCAACGACCGCTTGACCGAATCGGCACGAGCGCTGCCCCGGTGACGGCTGACAGACGGTTTGGGCTGCGCTCGATGCCGCGGCCTCCGCGCCGGCGTCGCGGAGGGATGGGTTGGCACGCGCTGCAACCGAAGCAACAGCAACGGTTCAAACTCAGTCAAAAACCCGTCTTGACAGACGAGTCCACCTCATCACGCCGCACGCTCATTCAACGGAACATGAATTTCCAGCTCGCCGAAGGGTGTACTGACGCCATCCCTGCCCCGCTCCACCAGACCCAAAGCCATCAAGCGCTGCACGTCGTTGTGGACGTTGCTGTAATTGCGATTCAGTGCCTTGGCCAATGCGTAGATACTCTGAGTGCCGCCCTGACGGAGGGTTTCCAGTGTGCGCAGACGCTCAACCGTCAGCTCCGCAAACACCTTCGCGGCGCTCTCGAAGCCAAGACGATAGTAGGTAGTTTTCCCGCGGCCGGCCGCATGGGCTTGTGCGGCAGCCATCGCACGGCGGTGCATGTCGTTATTGCTGGCGATTTCGATGATGGCTTTCATGGCTCACTCCTGTGTCAGCCGGATCACGTCGGCCTGAAAATCTTCCAACAAGGTTTCCAGCGTCGTGAAGGTGTACGGCTCCTCGTGCTGGCCGTAGTGCCGGTGGTCGCCCTTGCCAGCCTCATTGTCATAGCGCACCAGGCAATGCTTGGCGTCACCGCAAAAAAGACGATATTTCAGAGCCAAAACGGTACGCTGGATGATCCAACGCCCCTGGATGACCTTGCTCTTGATGAGGCAAAGTGCATCCGGCATGTATTGCACCTTACACGATATATTGTGTTAGAAGCAATAGACCGATAGTGCAATCCTGCAAAATGATGGCGTGTCGCCCACGCATGGCCTCCAACGTGAACGCACAGATCCTACTTTCCGCGTTTCCGGGAACAATGAGCCGCCCAGTCCGCCATCAGTGATCCCCGCTTCTCGAACAGGTCGCCATGCCTGTAGGCGGCCTCGACCTTGTTTCCAACCGAGGGTGCAAGCCGCACGATCGCTTCTTTTCCCGCGTTGCCCTCTCCACATTTTCCCGGTCAAAGCGCTTCAATGGCCCTCGCCATGCGCGACACGGTGACCTTGCGGATGGGATAGTCCCGGCACCGCTGTACGAATCCGCTCGCCACGGAATCCACACGATCCAGGATGTCGTTTGCCATGCTGGATGGCACATCGTTGTTCTTGGCCAAGCTCAGCAGATGTCCGCGCGTGATGCGGTCGGCCTCGCCACATACATCCAGGCTGTGCTGTCCTGCCGGGCCTTCGCTGAAGGTCAGGTCGAATGCGGGAGCCAAGCGCCAGCGCGAGTCCTTGCCAAGTCGCCAGGCGAAGTTCCTGGGGTGATCATCACGATTGTGAAAGACCACGTTGAACACGGCCCGGGCAAAGGCCGCCCGCACTTCCCGTTCATCACGGGTCAACATTCGCGTGGCACGCAGCAACGCCGTGTAATCCACCACCCCCGGTGCGCGGAAGTCGGCATGCAGCAACCCGGCAAGACTGTGTATCGGCACCCGCATGCCCCGTTCGCGATCAAAACGTTCCACGCCGAATGCCGCCAGCCTGGGCGTGAGATCAAATCCATGCGACCGCGGCATGTCGATGCCGCAATCCCGGGCCAAATCCGCGTACAACCGCTCGATGGCACAAACTTCCTTGTGCTCGCCTTGCGCCGGAAACTTCACCAACCACGGTGCACCGGGCGCATCGTGTCGCGTATTTGCCGTGCCAGTGGCCTCATCGAACTGCACCAGCGCCTTGGGACGCGCTCCCTGCGGTGAGCCACCGGCGATGGCAAGCGCCTGCAAGACATCGCCCGCTTCGCCATCCATCGCGCGCCGGCTTTCCTGCGCAATCGCCAACAAGTTCCAGTCGGGCTCATCCGCCTGAGCATCACGCGCCGGCACGAAGCGCAAGGCCCCCATGGCACGCTCGCCAATGAATGCCAAACGGTCCAACGGGCCGGGATGGCGCACACGTTCGAGTCGGAATACGCGATCCATGAGCATCAAGCCCCAGCCATCCGGGAGATTGTCTGCCACCAGTCCGGGAAGTCGATGCAAAAAAGCCGGGAAGCCACCATAAGCCGCCGTCCGCAGCTTCAGGTGTACCGGTGACAACTCCAGGCCACGCTGCAGTGCCGTTGGTGAGTATTCAAAAAGCAAAGTGCGCCCGTCATCGGCCAGAGTGCCGAGAAGCCAGTGCTCACCCCAGCCGGCGTAATGGACGTCAAGTTTCTGCATCACGATTTCCCCCTGGAAGCGCGTTGCCGACGACCAACCGCTTCGGCCCGTTCCATCTGTGCAATGGACTGCCGCTTGAGGACCAACAAACCCTCCAGCTCGCCCGTCAACCCCAGCGCCTGCACGACGGCCACAAACGTCTCAAGCGAGCATCGACCGGCCTTCTCCAAATTCCGCAACGCGCCCAACGAGACCCCTGCCATATCGGCAAGCCGGGTCTGGGACAAGTCTTGCGCCAGCCGCTGGTCGCGCACCAGAGTCCCAATTGTTGCAAGGACCTCCGACTTCGACGATAGGTCTAGTGTCATAAGTATGCTTGTTACATGAATGCCTCTACGTGTAACGTGCATTTTATTATATGTTGCCAATCCTGTGAAGCCCGCTGCAATCCTGCTCGCGATTGGACGCGACGGGAAGGTTTCGGGGCCTGACGGCGTTCTCTTGTTTTCATCGCCTTCGTCCGCCGTCCACGCCACTCATGATGGAACGCCATCCACCGGCGGAACCGCTTCGTACCGGGCAGGCAGTTCGCCTTGGCGGTTGGCTGGCTTCATACGCTCGTCGAACTGGTGGCGCTGCTGCTGGATGCGCTCGCGGACGGCCTCGTTGCCCAGTCGACGCGTGGCAGTTTCCAGCCAGCTCAGGGTGAAGTCGTCCATCGCTTCGAGATCGAGTTTGCCGTCAACCGCATCCTGCCATTCCCCTCGCGCCTCGCCCTTGCGGCCCAGACGATCGAGAATGTCGCCGCGCAACACGCGGTACGCGCGATCATCCGTCCCCAGCTCAATGGCTTGGTCCACGCAGGCCAGCGCTTCGTCGTTGCGCTGCGCACGATAGTGCAGCAACGCCAGATTGAACTTCGGTGCCGACCATTCGCCCGCGCGCTCGTAGCTGTCGCGGGCACCGTCCTTGTCGCCGATGCGGTCGCGCCACAAGCCGCGCAGGTGCAGGAGACGCCCCGCCTCGCCCTGTTCGAGCAACGCAAGGCTGAGGTAATGCAGGGCCTTCTGGTACTCGCCGAGGCTGGCGCAATCGCGAGCGTGGTCTTCGTAGGCTTCGCCGATGCGGTCTCGCGCGATCGCATCGCTACGAAGACGTTCTTCGCGCTCCAGCATCCGGCATCGTGCAAGCTGGCTCAGGTCGCGATGCGTGATGG
>JBOHYT010000413.1:0-6242 GCA_050738055.1 Rhodanobacteraceae bacterium | reverse complement strand
AACGTGCTGATGGTCGTGCGGACGGCGCTTTCGCTGTTGGAAAAACGCCTGTCGCAGAACGACTCGGCGGTCGACCGCTTCGAGCAGGCCGTGCGCGAGCGGATCGCGGCGGGGCCGGCGGAGAACGCCGCCGCGCCGGTGCCGGTGCTGGAAAGCGGGCTGGAACTGGTCGAGCAGCGGCGGTCGCGGCGCCAGCAGATCGAGCATTATCTGGAAACCGCGCATGCCGGCATCGACAGGGCCGCCGCGCTGACCGGCCGCCTGTTGGCATTCGCGCGGCAGCAGCCATTGTCGCCCAAATCACTGCACCTGGACGCGCTGGTGCGCGGCATCCAGACGCTGCTGGAGCATTCCGTCGGCGCGGATATCCGGATCCAGTACCAGTTGGCGTCGAGTTGGCACGTTTTGTGCGATACCAACCAGATGGAAAACGCGGTCCTCAACCTTGTGATCAACGCGCGTGACGCGATGCCCGAAGGGGGCGACATCACCATCAGCACGCTGGACGTCCCGGACGACGCCGGCGTCGACGCGCCGGACGCTGGCGGGCACGTCCGTCTGCGGGTCGCCGATACGGGCTGCGGCATGAGCGAGGAGGTGCGCAGCCGCGCGCTGGATCCGTTCTTCACGACCAAGCCGGTCGGCAAGGGCACCGGGCTCGGACTCAGCACGATCCTCGGTTATGTCATGCAGTCGAACGGGCATCTCGACATCGACAGCAAACCCGGCGTGGGTACCACGATCGACATCGTGCTACCGCGCGAAGTCAGCAGCATTCCGACCGAGGTGGCGTAATGGACCCCACGGACCACGCTTCCGTCCATGTCCTGCTCGTCGAAGACGAAGCGCTGTTGCGCGAGTTTGCCACGGAAAACCTTCGCGAGGAGGGCTTCGACGTGCACGCGGTCGCCGATGGCGAGGCTGGCCTCGCGGCACTCGAGTCCGACGCCCCGTTCGACGTGCTGTTGAGCGATATCCGGTTGCCCGGCATGAGCGGCTATGAACTCGCCGAGGCCGGCAAGGCGTTGCGGCCGGAATTGAAGATGATCCTGATGACCGGCTACGCGCCGCGCCTGCCGGACGCGTTGGCGCATGCGGTGCATTGCGTGTTGCAGAAGCCATTCCGGATCGGCGCGTTGAGCGGCGTGATCGTCGAGGCGATGGCTGGCAGCGCCAGCGCGACTTGATCGCATTCCGCGTACCGTAAGCGGGCATTGCCAGCCTCCCGCTGGCGTTCGCTTCCATTCATCAAACCTTTCAGCCGGAACCGGAAAGGATTACCGGTGCCGGCGGTGCGCGCACCCCCGCAACCGCGCCAGTCGCGGTTTCCGGGTTGGCACGTTTCATGAGAGGGAACGGCTGCAACGCGCAGCGCAGCGTTTCCCTCTGGCGAGTGCGGCGGAGTGCGTGGGCAGCCTCGAAGTCACCGAGGCCTTGCGGTGCACGGATGCGCCGCATGCGGGTCGAAATGCAAGGGCATGCGATCCGCAACGCCGGTACCGGATGCGCGCCGGGCCGGTATGCCCTGGACAAATTCTGGATGGACTTGTCCAGGGCACCCATTGAGACGCGCGAACCGGGCGGCTGCCGAATGGCCAGTGATCACCGCCTGTCGATCGGTGAAGGAGCAAGCATGTCGTCGAAACCGCAAAATACCGTGACCTCGGAAATCGAGACGTCCGAACGGAGTGTCATCCATCATGAACTGGCGATCGAGCGCGCGCGCGCAAGCCGCTGCCGCGACGCCTTGGCGCGCGCGAGCGACGGCAGGCTGCGCAGTCGTTGGCGCAGGAAGCTCGATGCCATTTTCGGTCGCGCGGCGACATTGGCGCTCGCGCTGGTCGACATGGGCGAGGCGGTTCCGGTGGCGCGCGTGTGGACGGAGTTCGACGGCCGCATGCTGGACGCGATGGACGGGATCCTTCGCAAGCACCCGCGGCCGGTGATGGTGCGGGTCGTGCACGATCACGCGGGGCGATCATTCGCCGCGCACGCGCGCCGCAGGTTCCCGTGAGCTTCTGGCAGTCGAATGGCAGGAGCGTGCTGGTGGCGACCATGGTGGGCGAAGTCATGACGCAGGAATGCTTTGTCGTCGCCCCGGACGAGACGATCGCGCAGGCCGCGGTGCTGATGCGCGAAAAGGATGTCGGCAGCCTCGCCGTCGGGTTGAACGACAAACTGGTCGGCATGCTCACCGACCGTGACATTGCCGTGCGCGCAACCGCGCAGAACCGGGGTCCCGAGACGCCGATCCGCGAAATCATGAGCGACGCCGTGAAGTATTGCTTCGATGACGAGGACGTCGAGCAGGTCGCGCAGAACATGGCGGATCTGCAGGTCCGCCGGCTGCCGGTCGTGAATCGCGAAAAGCGGCTGGTGGGGGTTATCTCGCTGAGCAATATCGCCGAGTCCGGCAACCCCGAGCACGGCACCACTGTGCTGAAAGGCGTCGCGACGCCGCATTGGTAACGCATCGCCTGCAAAGCGCGTGCAGGGGTTTCGGTAAACGGAAAAGTTTTCCCCTCGATCGGGAAGGATTTACCGGATATCGCATCCCCAGACGCAATCAGGCGCGGTTCGTGGCGGTTCTGGCGGTTGGCACGCTTCGTGATAGAGACGCGATCGCGATGCGCCGGGCGTTTGCCAACCCTTCCCCCCGGCTTGGTCTCCGAAAGCCCGGCGCATCGTGACATCGACAGGTGCCCCGCAGTACCTGTCGACGTCTTCGGCAGAGGAAATGCCGCCGATGCAGCCACAGGGATAGTGGCGAATGAGGACCAGGCAGGACGCCGAACGGGATGCGCCGGCTGGTGTCCCGGGCAGGAAGCCGCAGGTCGCCACATGGAACGATGGCGCAACAGGACCCGGCAGGAAGCCGCGCGGACCGATCGACGAAGAACCGGTCCGGGGCAGGGAAGCCCATCGCCGCAGGGAAAGCGGCCCAACAGGACCCGGCAGATAGCCGTGCGGACCGGTCGACGAAGAACCGGTCCGGGGCAGGGACGCCCATTGCCGCACGGAAAGCGGCGCAACAGGACCCGGCAGGAAGCCGTGCGGATCGGTGGACGAAGAACCGTCCGGGGGCAGGGACGCCCATCGCCGCACGGAAAGCGGCGCAACAGGACTCGGCAGGAAGCCGCGCGGACGGGTGGGCAAAGAACCCCGGTCCGGGGCAGGGACGCCCATCGCCACACGGAGAGCGGCGCAACAGGACCCGGCGGGAAGCCGCGCGGACCGGTCGACAACGAATCATCGGTCCGGGGCAGGGAAGCCCATCGCTGCAGGGAAAGCGGCGCAACAGGACCCGGCAGATAGCCGTGCGGACCGGTCGACGAAGAACCGGTCCGGGGCAGGGAAGCCCATCGCCGCAGGGAAAGCGGCCCAACAGGACCCGGCAGGAAGCCGAACGGACCGGTCGCGATGACCGGTCCGGGGCAGGCAAGCCCATCGCCGCACGGAACGCGGTGCAACAGGACCCGGCGGGAAGCCGTGCGGACCGGTGGACGAAGAACCGGTCCGGGGCAGGGAAGCCCACTGCTGCACGGAAAGCGGCGCAACAGGACTCGGTAGGAAGCCGCACGGATCGGTTGCGATGACCGGTCCGGGCAGGGACGCCCATCGCTGCACGGAAAGCGGCGCAATAGGATCCGGCAGGATGCCGCGCGGACTGGTCGACGACGAATCGGTCCGGGCAGGGACGCCCATCGCTGCACGGAAAGCGGCGTAACAGGACTCGGCAGGAAGCCGCACGGAGCCGGCCGGCAGGCGTGGCTTCGGCAGGGACGCGTGCCGGGGCCGACCGTGCAGACGGTCGGCCCTGTGCATTTCGCGCCTCCGGTGGCCGACATTTTCGGCAGAAGTCGGACGCCCGACCGCTTGCAAACGGCGTCATGCGCCAAGGCGGCGCGGTGCAAGGGTTGGCTTCGGAGCGCGCGCGTATGGGTAGAATGGAGCCATGACGATTGCGAATGGCATCCGCGAGGGCAGCGACGAATCGGTAATCGCCGAGTCGGAAAAGAAATACCGGAACCTGTTCGATTCGATCGACGAAGGCCTGTGCATCATCGAGATGCTGTTCGACGAAGCGGGGCAGCCGGTGGACTATCGTTTCCTCGAGGCGAATCCGGCGTTTGACGTCCACACCGGCCTTTCCGACGTGGTGGGCAAGACGATCCGACAACTGATACCCGATCACGAACAGTACTGGTTCGATATTTACGGCCAGGTCGCCACTACGGGTGAACCGGCGCGCTTCGAACAACGCGGCGAGGGCATGCACCGCTGGTTCGAGGTGTACGCCTTCCGCGTGGGCGCGCCCGAGCAGCGCCGGGTCGCCGTGCGCTTCACCGACATCACCGCACGCAAGCAGCAGGAACGCGCGCTCGCCAGGCTGGCCAACATCGTGGACAGCTCCGATGACGCGATCATCAGCAAGGATCTCGACGGCGTCGTGACCACCTGGAACAAGGCCGCGCAGGAAATGTTCGGCTACAGTGAAGACGAAGCGGTCGAACGTTCCATCGCCTCGCTGATCATCCCGCCGGATCGACAGTACGAGGAAGATGACATCCTCGCGCGTCTCGCGGCCGGCCAGACCGTCGACCATTTCGAGACCGTGCGCAAGCGCAAGGATGGTTCGCTGGTGAATGTCTCGGCGACGATTTCGCCGCTGCGGGACGCACAGGGGCAGATCGTCGGCGCCTCCAAGATCGCGCGCGACATCACCGAGCGCACCCGCGCAGAAAAGATCTTGCACGCGAGCGAAGAGCGCAGCCGCCAGATTCTCGACAGCGCTATCGATTACGCCATCATCGCCATGGATACCGAAGGCCGCATCACGCTCTGGAACGAGGGTGCGCATCGCGTGCTTGGCTGGGCGCCGGAGGAGATGCTGGGGCAATCCATCGAGGCGATTTTCACGCCCGAGGATGTCGCCGCCGGCCGGATCGCCCACGAGATGCAGCGCGCGCGGGTCAACGAGCGCGGCATGGACGAGCGCTGGCACCTCCGCAAGGGCGGGGACACATTCCGGGCGAGCGGTGAAATGATGCCGTTGCTGGACGATGCCGGCGCCGTAGTGGGCTTCGTGAAGGTGGTGCGCGACCGCACCGAGTACTGGCTGGCCAACAAGCACCGCGAACTGTTGGTCCAGGAATTGAACCACCGCGTCAAGAACACCCTGGCGACGATACAGGCGCTGGCCCGGCAGACGTTTCGCGGCCCGGAAGTGCGAGAGGCGATGGCGACCTTCGAGGCGCGCCTGCTGGCGATGTCGGCGGCGCACGACGTGCTCACCCGCGAGAACTGGCAGGGCGCGGGAATCCGTGAGATCGTCGACAACACGATCACGACGTGGGTGGGCGCATCGGACACGCGCATCGCCGCCGAAGGCCCTCAACTGCGGCTGCGACCGAGCGCCGCGCTCACACTTGCCATGGCGCTGCATGAACTGGCCACCAATGCGTCGAAATACGGCGCGCTGTCGAACAAGACGGGCACCGTCACGATCGACTGGTCGGTTTCCGACGATCCGCCGGCCCGCTTTCGGATGGAGTGGCGCGAGCAGGGCGGTCCTCCGGTGCAACCACCGTCACGCCGCGGTTTCGGTTCGCGCCTGATCGAGTACGGGCTGGCGCAGGATCTCGGTGGCACCGTCGACCTTGCGTTCTGCGAAGGCGGCGTCGGGTGCACGATCGAGGCACCGGTCGAGGCAATCCGCGAAGAGGATGCCGTGCCGTGAGCCGTGTCGATCTGGCAGGATGCCGGGTGCTGGTCGTCGAAGACGATGCGATGGTTTCGATGCTGCTGCAGGATCTGCTCGTCGAACTCGGCTGCGATGTGGTGGACAGCGCTTCGCGCTTCGACGAGGCGGCGCGCAAGTGCGATACGGTCGCGTTCGACGTCGCGCTGCTGGATGTGAACCTGCGCGGCGAGCACAGCTTCCCGATTGCGGAGAAGCTGCAGGAACGCGGGCGGCCATTCGTGCTCGCGACGGGCTATGGCAACGCCATTCTGCCCGATTCGCTGTGCGCCGCGCCGGTGTTGCAGAAGCCCTACAGCCGCCAGGAACTGGAATGCGCCTTGTGGGACGCCGTGCACGGCCCGCAGGCGTAGGGCTTGGGCGGCCACAAAGTCACCCGGGCTGCAAGTCTCGCTGCGCGGTCCAACTTTCGCCGATCGTTGGCCCATCTCGATTATCCCTGACCTGATCAACGTCGAACCTCATTTGGTTCGAGCGCGCA
>JBOHYT010000412.1:0-3451 GCA_050738055.1 Rhodanobacteraceae bacterium | reverse complement strand
GAGGTCCGTGGTCGTTGCTCGCAGTACGGCAATAACTCTCAGGCGTACGGCGACTGCCTGAGCCAGCAGAAGACGTATCGTCCGGATAAAAATGGTAGCTGTTGGGGTGCAGACAACGCACAGTCTTACAACAAGTGCATGCAAAGCCAGGGTAAGCGTGATTCCGCTTCCTTAAAGCCGGTCGCAGATACCGACAGAATTCCCATTTGGATCAAAGCGCAATTATCTTGCATGTTCGTAGCGAACGTCGATTCTTGCCTGACGCTTGATCCCGAGTTTGGTCTGGCCGCGATGAAACTTGAAGACATCAAATCCGGAAAAGTTGTTTCCCATACACTCGACAACGTCGCGTTCACAAGGGCCATGCGATCGTGTGGACTAAGGTCAGCTGCCTGCAAAGCGAAGTTCGAGACCAAGGACAATAATGATTACCTGTTCCTGAGTTACTTCGCTATTCCAAAGAGCGTTTATGCAGAGACCTACTGCGGCAACAAAGGGTACACCCAGTACAAGATAACCAAGGCTGATCTGAAGACGGTCTATGTGAGCCCGGATGCTGTGGGCGACACCGGACAGCGAATGGTGATGAGCGTAACTTGCTCCAAGCCTCTCGGCGGGATCCTGTACTCCGCCATTGGCAATTAATTGACGTACGCCGTGCATGGTGGTGCGCGGCGGCCGCGGTCAGCAACTTCAGTGGTGGAAACACGTTCCGCCGAGCCGGTGTTAGCCGGTTGCGATCGCAGGCAGATCGCGAGACTCGGGGAGTCTGGTTCTGGTGGCGTGACAATACTGCCGATGTCGAGGCCCGCCGGTCACCGACTTTCCTGCAAGCGGACAATCCCGGCCGTCCGAAACGGGTCGATTTCGACACCATGTCTGCTTTCTCAATGGCAGTCATTCGGCCATCATTTGGCGCACGGTCTTGCTGTGATCCGCCCTTTCTGCTTGATCGGTTCCACTTCCTCGAAAGATCACCGCGCCCGCCATGCGCGATCCGAGGCGACTGTTCAGTTTGCGGTCCGCAAACCGGCTAGAATGGCGCTTTCCTGATGACTACCCCGGCGCGGCCTTCCGGCTGCGCCGTTTCGTGTGCCATGTCCCTCCAGAAACTTCGCAACATCGCGATCGTCGCCCACGTCGACCACGGCAAGACCACGCTGGTCGACCAATTGCTGAAGCAGTCCGGCACCCTCTCGGAACGCACGGTGGTGCCCGATCGCGTCATGGATTCGAACGACATCGAACGCGAGCGCGGGATCACGATCCTGTCCAAGAACACCGCGATCCGCTGGACCGATCCGCGCGGCGAGCAGTGGCGAATCAACATCGTCGATACGCCCGGACACGCCGACTTCGGCGGCGAGGTCGAGCGCGTATTGTCGATGGTCGATTCGGTGCTGATCCTGGTCGATGCGATGGACGGCCCGATGCCGCAAACGCGCTTCGTGACCCAGAAAGCCTTCCAGATGGGCTTCAAGCCGATCGTGGTCGTCAACAAGGTCGACCGCCCCGGCGCGCGGCCCGACTGGGTGGTCAACCAGACCTTCGACCTGTTCGACCGGCTCGGCGCGAACGAGCAACAGCTCGATTTCCACGTGGTGTATGCCTCCGCGCTGCACGGCTACGCCGCCCTCGAACCCGACGTTCGTTCGGGCGACATGACCCCGCTGTTCGAGACGATCGTCAAACACGTCCAGGCGCCCGAGGTCGATCCCGACGGCCCGTTCCAGATGCGGGTGTCGTCGCTCGACTATTCGAGCTATGTCGGCGTGATCGGCGTCGGCCGCGTGCAGCGCGGCAGCGTGCGCACCAACATGCCGGTCGCGATCGTCGATCGCGAAGGCAAGCGCCGCAACGGCAAGGTGTTGCAGGTCATGGGCTTCATGGGCCTGGAGCGCCGCGAGGAGTCCGAAGCGCAGGCGGGCGACATCATCGCAGTGTCGGGCATCGAGGACTTGAGCATTTCCGACACCCTCTGCGATCCATCCGCGGTCGAGGCGCTGCCGGTGATGACCGTGGACGAGCCGACCATCAGCATGACCTTCCAGGTCAACACTTCGCCGTTTGCCGGCAACAAGGAGCTCTCCGGCGGCAAGTTCCTCACCAGCCGCCAGCTCCGCGAACGCCTGAGCCGCGAAACCCTGCACAACGTCGCGCTGCGCGTCGAGGAAACGGCCGACCCGGACAAGTTCAGGGTGTCAGGGCGTGGCGAACTGCACCTGTCGATCCTGATCGAGACGATGCGCCGCGAAGGCTACGAGCTTGCGGTGTCGCGCCCGGAGGTGATCGTGCGCGAGATCGACGGCGTGTTGCAGGAGCCTTGGGAACAACTGGTCGTCGACCTCGAAGAGCAGTACCAGGGCGGCGTGATGGAAAAACTCGGCACCCGCCGTGGGCAATTGAAGAACATGCAGCCCGACGGCAAGGGCCGCGTGCGGCTCGAATACATGATCCCGGCGCGTGGCCTGATCGGATTCCAGACCGAATTTCGGACGCTGACCGCCGGCACCGGCCTGATGTTCCATGTGTTCGACCATTACGGCCCGAAATCGGAAGGCGCGATCGGCAAGCGTGCCAACGGCGTGATGATCTCCAACGGCACCGGCCCCGCGCCGGCGTATGCGTTGTGGGGCCTGCAGGATCGCGGCCGCATGTTGATCGATGCCGGCGCACAGATCTACGAAGGCCAGTTGGTCGGCATCCATGCCAAGGACAACGATCTGACCGTCAACGCACTGCGCGGCAAGCAACTCACCAACGTCCGCGCCTCCGGCAAGGACGACGCGCTGACGCTGACGCCGTACGTGAAACTGTCGCTGGAACAGGCGCTGGAATTCATCGACGACAACGAACTGGTCGAAGTCACGCCGAAGGAAATCCGGTTGCGCAAGCGCTACCTGACCGAGATCGACCGCAAACGCGCATCGCGGCAGGCGGCGTAACGACGCGCGGCGACGGGTAGGCACTCCTGCGAAGATTGGCGCCGACGCCGGACGTTGAAAGACTTCTTTCAACGTGCAGCGCTGTTCCAGGGCTGTCGTGCATGGGTGTCCATCTAAATCCTGCAATCGGGATTTCGATGTTGGACCGTGCCGCGATAACTCGACGCGACGGGCCGACGACCGACGGATCATTGAACAAGCACGAAGTTCCTTCTGAGGTCGATCGCTCGTGCGGGTCCGGCCGGCTCAGGCGATGGCGCGAAGGACCGCACGAGGATCCTTTTCAATGGCACGGAGCAGCACTCGCGCAGGACCGGTTGGCGTCCGTCGTCCTTGCTCCCAGTTGCGCAAGGTGCCGAGTTCGACATGGATCAGCCTTGCGAACTTCGCCTGAGACAGGCCGGATGCCCGCCGGATACGTCTGACGTCGGTCTCGCCGACATGGATTTCGCGCGAAGGCGCGCGCTCGCCACGCGCAATTTCGCCCACTTCGGTCATGCTCTCGA
>JBOHYT010000411.1:0-4654 GCA_050738055.1 Rhodanobacteraceae bacterium | reverse complement strand
GGGGATAGGCTCAGACTGGAAGAGAAAGAGAAGTCCTTGGCAGCACCCTGACGGGTGCTATTCTTTGGTCAGCGGTGGTACCCTTTTGCTTGCGCAAACTGGTCCCCTTTTACATGCGCGTTTCCAGTGCAGGGCCGGTTAACCAAACGAACTACGGTAGCATAGATTACCGAGTTGGCGGCGAAGGGGACTTAACCAAACGAACTAAACGGCCATGGCCTGAACCGGGCTGTAGCCTGAACTGGGCGAGGTCCGGGCCAGCGGCGGGCTTGACTGGCTGGAGGGGTGGCTCCAAAGGCCGGCTGGCCGTTAACCAAACGAACTACGGTAGCATAGGATCCGTGAATCGGCTGGGAGGGGCGTTTTACAAAACGAACCTAACTAAGACTGCACTTGTGCGTTTTTATACGCATAATATCCGCATATTTGTTCGTTCGGCAGCGAATGCAGCCGGTGTTGGCTGGTGGGGTCTGGCGCGGTGGCGTTGGCGGACGTTCCGGCTTGGGGGTAGGGTCCTGCATGGAAAGCCTCCTTCTGGGGTTGTTGAGCAACAACTTTGTACCAGACCGAGGACGTTTTAGTTTGGTTCGCGGGACCACCCCTCGACCCGCCCGCTCCCGTTTTCAATTGTGCGCAAAATACCGGAGGTTATTTGCACAATGTGCGACACCGCCGAGGGTGCCCCGAACTGCGCTCGAAAGAAAAGATCAAAAACCAAAGTCAAAAACCAGATCCGAAATTAGGCTCTTTGACAACCAGATCGAGGACGCTCCGCCTCCAATTGTGCGAAGATATCCGGACACCATCTTTGGACAAGACAGCACACTAGCCAAGAACAGTTGCGACCGTGGTAAAGAGTGCAATCATTATGCAAACGGCTGCTAACGACGAGTAAATTCTAGGGTGCCCACTTTCGGAACGGTAAACAAATAAAAAAGCCGCGCAGACGACGGGACAGAGAAAAAGTAATAATCGAATTGGATTTACTACAAAATCAAGCAATAAAGGATCATTCAAGACACATGCGAGTCCCCCAAGAGCCATCAAATTTAAACTGACCAAAATGGCTTTTGGGAATAAAACCGATCGTAACCATATCCATGATGATTTGTTTCCAATACCTTCTTGTCTCTCCCCTAAGCCGCCCCTTCCCACCGCGAACCAAACCATACTCACCAAAAGGACCGCAATCATGATTGAAGCGGTAGCAATATCGACCAGATTTAGCCATTGAGCAATACGGGGCTCCGGCCATACCACCGTAATGAGCATAGCTTCAAGCGTCGAAATGACTCCATAGCCGGCCATTGCGATTACCGAAATTTGTATCACCTTCGCTAGTTTGCGATGGTCATGAAGGTTCGGGATCATGACAATTCCGCCTTTCTCGAGTCATCGAAGACCAAGACGATGAACTCCGTGTGCTCTATCCCCAACGGCCGAAACTGTCCCGGCTTGCCCGCCTTCGGGATCAGCACGCGACGTACCGGCTGCGGAGTGTACCGAAGCTCCTTCAACTCGTCCGCCAACTCCTTTATCTACCTTAACTTCCACAACAGAATGGTAGAGTTTGCATATCCGGCTGCCAACGTTGTGCCGTCGGGTGATATGCACATGCTCGATACCGTTCCTCCATTGCCATGAAATATTTGTACCACCTTTCCTGGCCGGTCTGCATCACCTCGTCGTAAAACGAAAATATCGCCATTCCCGCTGCCTGCGATCACCCCCGCGTCATGATCGAAAAATTGAAGGCGCACGATTACCTTGCTGCTTATCGCCAAGGTCTCAATTTGCTTGCCCTGCGCAATATCGGCAATATGAATCGACCCTTTCCACCCACCGGTGGCAACCAGCTTTCCATCCGACGAAAAGGCCACCGTATAAAACCCGTTGTCATCTTCAGTAAGGGTCTGAATCACGCTGCCATCCTGTGTGCGACCTACTGCAACATGCACCACGTCCTTCGGGGAGGTATCCCCAACGATGGCGAAATACTGTTCGTCGGGCGAAAGAGCAATCGCGCACCAATTAATGCCCTTCAGGACTTTGTACGGCTGCCATAGGGTCTTGCCGTTCGCTGTATCCCACCAGCATATTTCTCCCCCATTGGCGGTACTCAGGACGTGCCGCCCGTCATGCGAAATCCGAACTGCGCTGAGAAACCGGGAGGATTCCATCAAAACCATCGGTTTCGCGCGATCCCAGACCTGCAAGAGTCCAGATTGGGATCCCGTGACCCGCTGCGCGGCATCGGCCGAAAATCCCGCCACAAACGCATCGCCGACCGGGTCCGATTCTGTTTTCGCCAACATCCCCGTCTTGAGGTCCCAGGTCTGGGTACTCCCTTCTGAACATGCCGCATGAAGCTGTGTCCCATCGGAACTGTAGGCGAGTGCATTAACGAAACCGAGCGGTCCATCGGCCACTGGTAGGCGCTTCCCGGTTTTGGCATCGAGCACCATCACGCCGGATTCAACCGCCGTATAGATCTTCGTTCCATCCGGTGACCAGACGGCCATCGTTGCGTAAACTGGCTGCTTGAAAATGATTGTTCCCGTCGCGAGGCTGTAGAGAATCAATTCCTTTTTTTGACTACTCGAGACCAGCAAGTCCGCATCGTCGCCCAGGTTCGGGCTGAAGCATGCGTAGTTGACCACGCTTTGGTCGGCCGGCGCAAACGACACCTTCTGCCAGGTATCCAGCCTCCATTGTTCCAATTTGCCCTTGTCGTTAACCCGCGCGAACCGCTGCGCATCGGCGGAAAACGCGGTGCACACCAGTATGCCACCGGCCGTTGAAAACAACCGTAACGGTGCGCCCGTTTTCGCGTCCACAGCCAAGGTCGGGCCGTTGGAGCTAATCATAAGTATTTTTCCAAAGGGCCCAAAGCGCACGTCCTGGCAGTCTTTCAAACATCTCTTCAGCGGGACGACTTCCTCGCCGGTCGCACAACTCACAATAGACTCGTGGTCTTCAATGCCGCCTGCAACAGTTTGCAGGTCTGGCGAAAGAGCCGCGCCCCACGTGTCGCAATGGAGCTGAATTAATGACACCAGGTCGCCAGTCTGAACATCGAAGACGCGCAGCTTTCCATCTCGGTCGACGGCGATCAGTTGCTTGTCCCCGGGGCGGAAAGCCAGGCAGGCGACGGTTTGCTCAAAACCGATCAGATGGTGAAGCTCCCGGCCGGTCTGCGCATCCCAGATGAAAACCGAATGGTCCTCGCCGCCGGTGGCGAGCAAATTTCCCGCATGGTCCACAGCCATCGCTGTAATCACACCGGTCTGCCGAAACCGGGAGGTGCCCAGGCGACCAATTGCACCGGCAGGAAAAACGGCATTGTCCGGTTTTTGTGGTGGATTCTCCGCTGGCACATCTTCGGTAGCTCGTATGCAGTGCGCGCCCCAAATTAATCCTATAATAACAAAGGACAGCATTGTACGACTTTTCAAATCTTTTCCCTCCTTGAAAAGCGGCTTAAAAAGGTCGATGATGCAACGAACGCATGAATTATATAACGCCAGAAACGTTATGTTAGGGACGTGAATAGGATTTTGAATTGCTTGTGGAGGGCTGAGGTGATAACGGCGTTTTTGTGCTCCACCTGAAATGTCGTCATGTTATTTCGCCCGAATGGGTGTGGTAACTCGCTTCATTTTGATGACCACCAGGTCGCACGCCCTGCCTTTAAGCAGAACAAGCGCGCGCGGCTCGGTTGAACGAGGGGCCTTCCTTCGGATCGTCGCCAAAACCAAACCGTTCAATGGGTGTGTCTGGTTGTCGGTCACCTCCTTTTGTGACTTGAGCTTTTCGGCCGCGAGCGCCTGAGCGAACGCTTCGCGTTCGCTGTCAGGGACCGGACGCCAATCGGCTGTGTAGAATCCATGCATACTGCTCAGGTCGGTGGCGGTTCCGCGCGATCGAGCGGCAGCGAGACCATTGTCGTCTCGGGTCGCGCGGAAGAACGTTTTGGGTTTGTCATGGCGCGGGAGCCGCGCCATGAAACACCATTCCGTGGGTTTACACCCACGGCTACCCAAATGCGGCCCCTTGCGGGGCCAAGAAGAAGATACGGAAGCGAAGGTTTCTACAGAGCCACTCCAATCCTGAGAGCCATGGTACTGCGGCGGGGGTGTGGGCGCAACGGCCGGTTCGCTGCTGGGAGCCGCTTCATCTACCTTGTAGCCGGGTGCCTTCGAGGTCGTCGCAGGTCCAGAGCGCGGGGTGGCCGGCACGGCGGGCGAACTAGTGGGCGCGGATTTTGAGGGAGCCCTGGCCGGCCTCGCAGGCGCCGTGGTAGCTGGGTGTATAGATCGGCGAGTATAGTTGGATCACGCTGTGGGCGGCCAGGAAGGCCGGGAGGACGGCTTTGAATGCCTCGGGTCGCCTCCAGGGGTGCGCCTGCGGAAGACCTCCGGCAACCTCTGGGTTTGTTGCCTCGCGCCATTGGAGTGAAGAAGGCGACCTGATGGTCGGCGGTCCCGGCGAAGAGAGCGCGAAACGCGCTGTCCCGCGGAAACGCTCGGGGACTCGCTGGACACGGGCTGGTAAGCCCGTGCCACTTTAAGATGCGCGCGCGCGCAAGAAAAGAATAGGGCGCGAGCTTCGCTCGCACTGTTTTTGCATCGGTCAGCGACCGATGCCACAATGC
>JBOHYT010000410.1:0-9263 GCA_050738055.1 Rhodanobacteraceae bacterium | reverse complement strand
CAAACGCTTCATCCCGCAGGATCTGCGCGGGCGCATCGAGGTGAACAACTGGCTGTTCTGGCAGGTGGGCGGCCTCGGACCCATGACTGGGCAGTACGGACATTTCAGCGTCTACGCGCCCGAAAGGATTCCCTACGCGATCGAACGTTACACCAAAGAGACCGAGCGGCTGCTCGATGTGCTCAACCGCCGCCTCGCTGGGCGCGCGTTCATCGCCGGCGACGACTACAGCATCGCCGACATGGCGTGCTACCCATGGATCGGCGTGTACAGCAAAGCCCCCATCGACATGGAACCTTTTCCGCAGGTGCAGCGCTGGTGCGACGCGATCGCCGCGCGGCCGGCGACGAAGCGTGCCTACGCGCGCGGAAAGGAAGTCAATCCATCCAGCGGCCAGCCGATGAGCGAGGAAGAAAAGAAGATCCTGTTCGGCCAGGGCGCGCGCAAGGGCTGAAGCCAACATCGGTCGGTGCGTGGCCGTCGTGTGACGTTGTGTTACAATGTCGCCAAGTAGTGTAGAGCGAGACAAGCCATGAGCGCGACCAGCGTGCGGCTGCAACCCGACGTCGAACGCAACCTTGACCGTGCGGCCAGCCGTCAGCGGCGCAGCAAAAGCTGGCTGATCAACCAGGCGCTGCGCGAATACATGCAGCGGCAGGCAACCGAAGACGAACGTTGGCAACAGACCCTGGAGGCGCTGGATGACGTTGCCGCCGGACGGGTGCTGCCTGCCAAATCCGTGTATGCGTGGCTGAAAAGCTGGGGTACGCCGGCAGAAACCAAGCCGCCCTCGGTCGAGCGGTGACGGCCGGCACACCGCGACTGGTCTTTACCGCCGCGGCGGCCAACGACTTGGTGCGGCTGCGAGCATTCATCGCCGAGCACGATCCCGCCGCGGCACGGCGCATGAGCGCCAATCTCATCAAGCGCGTCGAATTGCTGCGCACGACACCGCTGATCGGGAGCATCGTCGCCGCGGCGCCCGATCCCGAAGCCATCCGCGACATGGTGTTCGGTGATTACATCGTGCGCTATGCCGTCACCGCAACTACGGTCGCGGTGTTGCGCGTGTGGCATCATTTCGAGCAGCGCGACGCAGGGCAACCGTGAATGCCGTGGTTGCAGCGGTACCGCCGCGAGGATGACCTGAAACGCGCGGCGCATCCGCCGTATCGCCTGCTGCAGCCGCCACTCTCTTCGCGGATCGGCGATAGGACTGAAGAAAGACTATAATCGGTCTTGGTACTCCGGAGCCGATCATGAGCTATTCAACCCATATCAAACCGATCAGCTATCTCAAGGCCAACGCGGCGGAGGTATTGCTGGAACTGGCCGAAACGCGTGAGCCGATGATCATCACCCAGCATGGCGAAGCCAAGGCGGTGATCCAGGACGTGGCATCGTACGAGCAAACCCAGGAAACCCTGGCGCTGTTGAAGATCCTCGCGTTGGGGCAACGTCAGGTCGAAGAAGGCAAGGTGAAACCGTTCCGGCAGGCGGTCGCGGAAATCCGTTCGCGCCGGAAACAACGCTGATGCGCCGGCGCGTGTTCATCACGGATGACGCACGCGAGGATCTGGCGCTGCTGTACGACTACATCGCGGACCATGATTCCGCTGCACAGGCAGAACGGATCATGGATCGCCTGCTGGAAGCCGCGGAATCGCTGGCGCAGAACCCGGAGCGAGGCAGCCATCCGCGTGAACTGTTGGCATTCGGGCGTCGCGAGTACCGACAGATCGTGATGAAGTTCTGGCGAGTGATCTATGGGGTGGAGCCGAGTCGTGTGGTCGTGTACGTGATCGCCGATGGCCGCCGGGACATGCGTTCATTGCTGGCGCAACGGCTGCTGGGCGCTTGAAGCCACGCTCATGCTGCACCCCGGACTACCTCGACCAGATCATCAAGGCGCGACAGGAGGGCCGGAAGGCCCAAACACGAGCGGGTGGGAGCGGCGGAACCGCCGGGCGTACGTCGCACGCGGCCAGCGCAGGGGCCGTTGGGCTTCGCAAAGAGCGCTCAGCCCAACCTACGGCAACCAGATCAATACGCGATGCCCAGCCTGCGCATCAGCTTTTCCATCAGCCAGGCAGCGTCGCAGGTTGGGCTGACCCAGCTTCATCGGGGAAGCCCAACGACACGCACCGGCGAAAGTCCATCGGCGTGCAAATCCATGCGGATCGGACGACGTTTGGGACGCCGCGCCCAAACACGATAGCCGCGCTGTTCGTGGCATACCCGTCCCATTCAGCCTGCGCGCCCGGCAGGGAGTAAGTTCACAGGGATGTGAATACCCCTCTGGAGCCCGAAATGTCCTTACCAAGTCCCTGCCCCCGCCTTCCCCGCCCCTTGCGTCTCGCTGCCGCGTTGTCCGTGGCCTTGTTGACGGTGTCCTTTGCCGGGGGCGCCCTCGCCGATGCCGCCGATGCCCACGTCCCGCCGCCCAAGGACATACCGTATCCCGGCACCATCACGCTCGACGTCAATGCCACCAATACCCAACAAGGTATTTTCGAGGTCCACGAATCCATCCCGGTGAAACCGGGCGACATGACCCTGCTGTATCCGAAGTGGATCCCCGGCGACCACGCCTTCAATCCCAACACGCTCGACAAGTTCGCCGGTCTCGTTATCACCGCCAACGGCAAGCGGGTCCCTTGGCTGCGCGACAAGTACGACGTCTACGCGTTCAAGGTGGACGTACCGCAGGGCGTGTCGACACTCGACCTTTCGTTCCAGTGGCTGGCGGCGCGCTCGCCCGACCAAGGCTCGTACCTCATGACCAACCGGATCCTCGACATCAAATGGAACCATGTGTCGCTGTATCCCGCCGGGTACTACACCCGCGACATCACCTTTGCGCCGAAGGTGACATTTCCCGAGGGCTGGCAGATCGGCACCGCGCTGGAACGTGTTGATCAGAGCGGGGCATCACACACCGGCAACACGTACACTTTCAAGCTGACCACCTACAACACGCTGGTCGATTCGCCGGTCTATGCGGGCAAGTATTTCAAGCGCCTGGATCTCAACCCGGGCGACAAGAACGGCAACGTGCCGGTGCACATGGACCTGTTTGCCGAAGCCCCGAAGGATCTTGAGGTCACGCCAAAAGAGCTGCAGACACTCCAGAACATCGTGACGCAGGAACACGACCTGTTCGAATCGCACCACTACCACCACTATGACTGGCTGGTCTCGGTGTCGGACATCTTCGCCATGAATGGTCTCGAGCACCACCAATCGAGCGAAGATGGCGTGAAGGCGAATTTCTTCACCGACTGGAAGGCCAACGAGGTGGGGTTCGGCAACCTGTTGGCACACGAATATACCCATTCGTGGAACGGGAAATTCCGGCGCCCGGCGGATCTTTGGACGCCCAACTTCAACATCCCGATGGGCGATTCCAAGCTGTGGGTTTACGAGGGTCTGACCCAGTATTGGGGTTACGTGATCACCACGCGCGCCGGCATGTGGACGCCGGAGCAGTATCGGGAATCGATGGCCATGCTCGCGGGAACCTACGATCGCGATCGCCCCGGTTTCGCGTGGCGCAACATCCAGGACACCACCAACGACGAGATGATCGCGCATCGCCGGCCCCGTCCGTACCGCAGCTGGCAGACCGGCGAGATGTATTACGACGCGGGACAGCTTGTCTGGCTGGATGTCGACTGCAAGATCCGCGCGCTGACCCATGACAAGGATTCGCTGGACACCTTCGCGCGCGAGTTCTTCGGTGTGGACAACGGCAGCATGGTCACCAAAACCTACACGTTCGACGACATCGTTGCGGCCCTGAACCACGTTGCGAAATACAACTGGGCGCAGTTCCTGCGTGCGCGCCTCGACGCGCACACCCCGCCCACCCACGCGCTCGCCGCCGCCGGCTGGAAGCTCGTCTTCACCGACAAGCCGAACGATTTCGAAAAGCACGCGATGAAGCGAAAATTCCCACCCTACCCGTACAGTGCCTTCCCCTACTCGATCGGACTGTCGATCAGCAAGCATGGCGAGATCAACGACGTGCGCTGGGGCGGGCCGGCGTTCAAGGCGGGAGTCGGTTCCGGTGAGACCCTGGTCGCGGTCAACGGGCAGGCCTACTCGCGCAAGGTGCTGAACGACGCGTTGGTGGCGGCCGAGAAGAGCAAGGCACCGATCAAGCTGCTGCTGAAGTACCAAGACCAGTTCCAGACCATCCCGATCGCCTACTACGGCGGCCCGCAATACCCGCACCTGGAGCGCATCAAGGGCGCAGCCGATTACCTCGATCAGATCGTCAAAGCGCGGTAGGAGGGCCGGAAGGCCCGAATTCGCATCCGCGGCCGCCGGGCAGTGCAGCCGATGCCACCGGCCTTGCACGTCACCCATGCCATTCGGCCTATGCGCGCAACGTGACGTGCTGGTACGTTCGCCGGACTTCCAAGCCCCGGAGCCCGTCGATGTTCCAGACCCGTTCGTTGCGCGCCCGTCCCTTGCGGCTTGCCGCCGCGCTTTCGTTGGCGCTCGCCGCCGCCTGCATGGCGGGCTCGGCGTGGGCCGCCGCCGCCGACGCGCCCATCGCGGCCGCCCAGCAGGCGCCGATCCATCTGACGGGCAGCAACCAGCCGCCGCCGCAGAACATCGAATATCCCGGCACGCTGAAGATCGATGTCGATGCCACCAATATCGATCAGCGCATCTTCAACGTGCACGAGACGATCCCGGTCAAGCCGGGCGCGTCCGTCTACCTGCTGTATCCCGCGTGGATTCCGGGCAACCACTCGCCATCCGGCCCCATCGACAAGTTCGCGGGGCTCGTCATCAAGGCCAACGGCAAGACCATCCCGTGCAAGCGTGACGAATACAACGTGTACGCGTTCCGCGTGGATGTCCCGCAGGACGCGGACAGCCTGGATGTGCAGTTCCAGTTCCTGTCCGCACAGAACCACAGCGAGGGGCCGATCATCATGACCCCGCAAATGCTGGATCTGTCGTGGAACAAGGTTTCGCTGTACCCGGCCGGCTATGACGCCGACCGCATCCAGATCGTCGCGAGCGTGAAGCTGCCGGCGGGCTGGAAGTTCGGCAGCGCGCTGGACGTTGCCAGCCAGGATGGCAATACCGTCACCTTCAAGCCCATCGACTACATGAACCTGGTCGATTCGCCGATCTACGCCGGCAAATACTTCAAGCGGCTGGACCTCACCGGCAAGCACTCGCCACCCGTGCACATGGACATCGTCGCCGACGCGCCGAAGGATCTCGCGGTGTCCGCCGATGCGCTCACGGCCCTGAAGAACATCGTGGTGCAGATGGACCGCTTGTACGGCACCTTCCATTTCAACCATTACGATTTCCTGTTTTCGCTGTCGGACAAGATGAGCGGCAAGGGCCTGGAACACCATCGCTCCAGCGAGGATGGCACCGGTCCCGACTTCTTCACCGACTGGAATCTCGATACACCGCACGACCTGCTCACCCACGAGTTCAACCACTCGTGGGACGGCAAGTTCCGTCGGCCGGCCGATCTTTCCACGCCAAACTTCAACGTGCCGATGGGCGATTCGCTGCTGTGGGTGTACGAAGGCCAGACCCAGTTCTGGGGCAACGTGATTGCGGTGCGCGCGGGCCTTGAAAACAAGGACACCGGCTTTGCCAAACTGGCACGGGTGGCCGCGACCTACGACATGGATCGTCCAGGCTTGCGCTCCTGGCGCAACCTCCAGGACACCACCAACGACCCCGTCATCGCCCAGCGAGCGCCGTTGCCGTGGCGCAACTACCAGGGCAGCGAGGACTACTATTCCGGCGGGCAACTGGTCTGGCTGGCGGTGGACGGCAAGCTGCGCCAGCTCAGCCACGACAAACATGACCTGGACGATTTCGCGCGCGCTTTCTTCGGCGTGCACCCGGGTGCATGGAACATCGACACGTACACCTTCCAGGACGTGGTCACCGGGCTCAACAAGATCGTGCCGTACGACTGGGCGAGCTTCCTGCGCGAACGCCTGGACGGGCACGGCGACCTCGCGAATGCGCTGAAGCTGGAAGGCTGGCAACTCGTTTACAAGAACGAGGAATCGAAAGCAGCGAAGGCGGTGATGGCGAGCTTGCACAAGCGCTATCCGAAATACGCCGGTGGCGCCGACTTCACCTACTCGGTGGGTTTCTCAGGCTCGTCCAAGGGCGATCTGCGTGACGTGCGCTGGGACAGCCCTGCCTTCAAGGCGGGTCTTTCGCCGGGCATGACGATCGTCGCGGTCAACGGCACCGAATTCAGTCCCGACGCCATGAAGCAGGCTGTCAAGGACGCCCAGGGAAATGGTCAACCCATCAAGCTGCTGGTCAAGGACTTCAAGGAGTACAAGATCCTCGACGTGGACTACCACGGCGGCCTGAAGTATCCGGATATCGAGCGCATCAAGGGCACGCCGGATTACCTGTCGCAGTTGTATGCGCCGAAGAAGTAGGATGACTGATCAATGCCGGGCTGCGCCGATTGAACCCATCCCCCTCCCGGCCTCCCCCTTGAAGGGGGAGGAGAACAGCGCGCGTACGACCCGTTCGTCATTCGACGCCAATTGCTGCAACAGCGTGACGTCCCCCGCGACCCGCGTTGCGACCGGTACGCCGTCGCGATAGACGATGCGCGAGCTCGCGAGCGAAGGAACCCTGGCACCCGCCAGCACGCCGCCGATGAGATTCAGGGGGTCGGCGCCGCTGACGCTGACGATCACACCATGAACCTCGCGCCTGCGCACGCGGCGCAGCACTTCGACCGCCTCTGGCAGCGCGAACTGCTCGCCTACCATGCCTTCGACGAACCGTCCGCCGCGGATTTCGCCGCGTGCTTCGAGGCGCTGGTACACGCGCCGCAGCTCGCGCCATGGCGGCAGCCACGGCGCTTCGCGCTCCAGCAGCTTCCAGAACACCACGCCCCAGCGACGCAGCAGGACGTGGGCGATGTGGTCGACGGCAGCTTCCGCCTGCTGTCTTCCCTCTCCTCTTTGGGGAGAGGTGGCGCGTCGCGCCGAGCGCGCAGCGCTGGGGTGAGGGGCTGGCTGCGCGGAAACGTTGGGTGGTACCGAACCCTCACTCGCCCTTCGGGCGCTACGCGCTTGCGCTGCGTGCGCCTCTCCCGGAGGGAGATGGGAAAAGCGGCCCGCACTCGGCGTTGGTCGGGCCAGGCTCCAGCGCCCGGAATCCTCGATTCCGTTCAGCAGGTGTCGCGCCAGGCGTCGATGACGCGTGCGGTTCCGTTTCGCCGCGGGGAGCAGCAACGCGCGCAGGCCCGCGAAACTGTCCGCGCCGACCAGGCCCGCACCCACCAGTTCGCCCAGCGCGTCTTCCAACTCCACTTTCAGCAGCCGCGTGCCGTCGGTGATTTCGTTGAAAAACGAAGCACCGCGTTGCGCGAGAAAATCAGCAACCGCTTGTGCACGCGACGACAGTCCCGCCGATTCGGAGGCAGTCCGTGCCGCCACCGTACTCCACGTCGACATTTGCGAACGCGGCAGCAGCACGATCGGCGATGCGCGCACCGGCGAGGCATGCGCGCTGCCGCCGGATGCGCGCAGGCGCGTCCAGGCGATCCGCCCGGCTCCGCACAGCGCGTCCAGCCAGGCGATGTCGTAGTCGGCCACCCGCGCGGGCAGCAGTTGCGACTCCCACGCAGCGGCCGGTGCCTCGTAGCCTTCCAGTTGCGCCAGCACGGCGGCCAGCGCGTCGGGGCCGCGCACGCGTGCGTGTGGCGTGAGGTGCTGCCAGTCGCCGAGAAAGCGAATGAAATCGCGCGGTGCGACCGGTTCGATCTCGCGCCGCAGCCGCTGCACGGTGCGGCGATGGATACGCGCCAGCAGATGGCGATCGCACCACTCCTCGTCATTCGCTCCGGGCGAGAACCGCCCACGCATCGCGGTGCCTTCGCGTTCCAGCATCGTCAGCGCGATGTCGATATCGTTGCGTGATATCGCCAGAACACCAGACAGCCCGTCGGCATCGGTGACGCCCGAGCAGGCAAGTCGCACGCGCAGGATTTCGGGAACGGCTTCGTCGCGGGTCCATGTGCGTGCCGCGAATTCGGCCGGCGCTTCGATATCCGGTTCGAGTACTGCCTCCTGGTGCACCGCGCGCCACGTCGGCAAGAGTTCGGCGGCAATCCACAATTTGCGCCGTCTCCCGGAGCGAGAGGAAAAAAGCAAACGCGTTGTCCGCCTCAATGCCGCCAATTCGTCCAGCCAGGACCGCCAAATCGGATTGCGCACCAATTCGTCTTCGCTGATCGCGCCCAGCGCGAGCAACGCCTCGTGCATCTCGTCGGCGTCGCGCGGCGCGGGCCAGGCTTCCTCGCGTACCGCTTCGATGGCATCCGCATCCAGTCTGCCCAAATCTTCCGCGCTTCGGGCATCGGTGGAACCGCGCGCGGACACGGCTTGCGTGCGGCGTTCCTCCAACGGCGCCCCGTCGAGGAACGCATACGGTCGCGCGCCCAATACCTCGACGGCCAGTGACGAGGGCGCGGTCAGGTCGCACGCGACGATCCGGGCTTCGCCGGCTTCCAGCCGTTTCAGCAAGCCGAGCAACCCATCCAGATCCATCGCATCGTGCAGGCAGTCCTTGAGGGTCTGCGCAACCAGCGGGTGATCGGGAATCTTGCGTTCGCCGACGATGTTTTCGAGGCAAGCAACTTGGTCCGGAAACACGGTGGCAAGAAGGTCCTCGGACTTCATGCGCTGGATCTGCGGCGACACCTTCGCGCCGCCGGCGAAACGCGGCAATGCCAACGCGGCGCTGGCATTCCAGCGGAAGCGCAGCGCGAACATCGGCGCGTCCAGCAGGGCCTGGGTCAGCACGTCAGAGACCGAATTGGAGTGCAGGTAACGTGCAACTTCGTCCAGCGGAAAACTGTGACTGGTCGAGAGCGACAACACGATCGCGTCCTCGGTCGCCGCGGCCTGCAGTTCGAAGTTGAAGCTGCGGCAGAAGCGTTTGCGCAGGGCCAGCCCCCACGCGCGATTGAGCCGGCTGCCCAGCGGCGAATGGATCACCAGTTGCATGCCGCCCGATTCGTCGAAGAAGCGCTCCATCGCGAGCGTCGACTGGGTCGGCAACAGGCCCAGCTCGATGCGCGCGGCGGCGTAGTAGTCCACCAGTTGGCGCGCGGCAGCTTCGCCGATGCCGACTTCGTGCACGAGCCACGCGATCGCGGAGTCGCCCTCCCCTTCAAGGGGAGGGTTGGGTGGGGATGGGGTTGTCAACCGTGCTGCAATCTCCTCCCGCAA
>JBOHYT010000409.1:0-2966 GCA_050738055.1 Rhodanobacteraceae bacterium | reverse complement strand
TTGTCCGGGCGCCGCCGTCACAAGCTATACTTCCGGCATTGCCACCACGGCCAAATCCGCTAGCGGGGGAGCCCAGGAACATGATCCGATCGGTGCTGACTGTCGTCCTGATGGCGGCGTTCGCGTGCTTTGCCTCCACCGCTTTCGCTAAGGGCGATGCCGCCAAGGGCAAGCTGGAGGTGTATTCGTGCCACGGTTGCCACGGCATCACCGGCTACGAATCGGTCTATCCCGAATACCACGTGCCGCGCATCGCCGGCCAGAACGAGCAGTACATCATCGATGCCCTCCATGAATACAAGAGCGGCGCCCGCAAATATCCGACCATGAACGCGCAGGCCAACAGCCTGACCGAACAGCAGATCGAGAACATCGCGGCGTACCTCTCCAGCCTCGCGCCCAAGCAACTGCACAAGAACTAAAGGGATTCGATCATGCAACGTCGTACCCTCCTCGTCTCGCTGCTCGCAGCATCGCTGGCGTGCGGGTTCGGCACGGCGTCTGCGGCCAGCGGCAGCGCCGCCGCGGGCGCAAAGAAGGCGGCCGCGTGCGAGGCGTGCCATGGCAAGGACGGCAACGGCATCGCGCCCAACTACCCCGCGCTCGCCGGCCAATACCAGGACTACCTGGAACAGGCGCTGCACGAGTACAAGGACGGCCAGCGCAAGAATGCAATCATGAACGGCATGGCCGCGCCGCTCAGCGACCAGGACATCGACGATCTCGCGGCGTTTTTCTCGAGCCTGCCGAGCAAGCTGTCAGACCTGCACGGCAAAGTCCAGGGAGGCGATTGAGATGACCGTGACACTCGAAAAACTGACCGCGCTGCACTGCGAGCCCCGCAAGGGTGGCCGAGCGCTGGATTCGGCGAAGGTCAGTGAGCTGCTGGCGGTGCTGCCGGAATGGAAGGCAGCCGATGACGGCAAGTCGATCGCCAAAACCTTCAAGTTCGAAAATTTCTACGAGACGCTCGGCTTCGTCAACGCGATCGGCTGGATGGCCAACCGCCAGGACCACCACCCCGATCTCGAGGTCGGCTACAACCGCTGCGTGGTGCACTGGTCCACGCACGACGTGGGCGGCCTGTCGATGAACGATTTCATCTGCGCCGCAAAGGTCGAGACGATCGCGGCTGGCTGACCTCGGCCCGGGGCGCACGAATGGACAAGATCGACATCCACACCCGCGACGGCGTTTGCCCGACTTGCGTGTTCCGCCCGACGGGCGATGGCCCGTGGCCCGCGGTAGTCGTGTACATGGATGCGATCGGCATCCGGCCGGCGATGCTGGAAATCGGCGAACGGTTGGCTGCTGAAGGTTACCTCGCGCTGCTGCCGGACCTTTTCTATCGTTCCGGACCGTATGCACCGATGGACGCGAAAACGGTATTCAGCGATCCCGCGCAACGCAAGACGCTGACGGAGAAATTCATGGCGCCGGCCACGCCCGCCAACATCATGTCCGATACCGGCGCCTTTCTCGACTGGCTCGCGAAACAGCCGGACGTGAAGCCCGGACCCGTGGGCACCACCGGCTATTGCATGGGCGGGCGCATGTCGCTGACCGCGGCCGGCACCTGGCCCGACCGCATCGCTGCGGCGGCTTCCTACCACGGCGCGAACCTTGCGACCGACGCGCCGGACAGCCCGCACCGGCTCGCGCCGAAGATCCGGGCACGCGTGTACGTGGCTGGCGCGATCGACGATGCCTCGTTCACCGACGAAATGAAGCAACGACTGGAAAAGGCTTTGACCGACGCCGGCGTGCGGCACCGGATCGAAACCTACCCGGCCCGGCACGGCTGGGTGCTGCGCGATACCCCGACCCACGACCAAGCCGCCACCGAGCGGCATTGGCGAACATTGCTGGCGTTGTTCGACGCAGAACTGCGCAGCTAGCCGACCAAAGTTCGGGTAGGCCGGCTCAAGGACGAAGGCCGGTGCCGACAGCTCAGGACTGGCAGGAGTGCCGGCTCCGTCGCTGCGCTCCTTGAGCCGGCCTACGCAGCTCCGGAGCGATCGCGCAGATCTGAAGCGTCTCCGCCGGCATCAAGAATCCTTTACCACGGATTTGCACGGATCCACACGGATAAAAAGCAGCAATCCGTGGTTATCCGTGGTCATCCGCGGTAATTTCTTTTTGATAGTGCACCCGGTCATCTGCACTGCATTGGCGTAACGCCATCGGTAAACCGTCCGCACACGAAAAAGCGCGGCCCGAAGACCGCGCTTTTTCGTTTCCGGTGGCAACGCCTGCGATTACTGCGCGCCGATCTTCACCAGCGTCACGTCGAAGATCAGAGTCTCGTTCGGCGGGAAGCCATTCTTCGGGTCCGCACCATAGGCGAGGTCGGAAGGGATCACCAACTGGTAGTGGCTGCCCGCCGGCATCAGCATCAACCCTTCCCGGAAACCCGGAAACACGTTGGCGAGATCGAGCTTGGCTGGCCCGTTGCCGTGCTTGGCGGACGAATCGAATTCCTCGCCGTTGACCAGCGTGCCCGTGTAGTTGATCTGCACGGTGTCGGTGGCTTTGGGCCTGGGGCCGGTGCCTTGGCTGATGACCTGGTATTGCAGACCATCGGAAGTGACGCGCACACCCGGCCGTGCCTTGTTCTTGGCGAGGTATGCGTTGCCGGCCTGCCGGTTCTGCGCTGCAACCTGGTCGTAATGCTGCTTCCCGCGCGCCTGGAACTCGGCGCCGAACGCCTTGGCGGTGCTCTCCAGATCGGCCTGGCTCAGGGACGGCTTCTGGCCCTCCAGCGCGCGGGTCACGGCCTGCCCGACCTGCTGCGGATTGATCAGATCACGCGCCCAGTCCGGGTAGCGGGCGGCAAGCTCGTAGCCGACGATCTGGCTGGCCTTGGCCTTGTCGACCGTGGCCGGGCTCGCGGTTCTGGTCTGCGCCTGCGAGATGCCCGCGACGCCCAGCGTGGCGATCACGGCGACGGCGGCCAAGCTTGGCCG
>JBOHYT010000408.1:0-7107 GCA_050738055.1 Rhodanobacteraceae bacterium | reverse complement strand
CGCTCCTTGGTGTCGTCGACCGCGCAGCGCAGCAGCAACTTGCCGTCGTGCAGGAAGGCGATATCGGACGCAACCCGCTCGAGGTCCGACACGATGTGGGTCGAGAACAATACCGTGGTGCCGGATTCGCCGGCGCGCAGCGCGATCTCGCGCAACAGCTCGCGGCGCGCCACCGGGTCGAGCGCGGCGGCAGGTTCGTCCAGGACCAACAGTTCCGGCTGCGGCGCCAACGCGCGCACCAGGTCCACGCGTTGGCGCTCGCCCGGCGAGAGCTTGGCCATCACCTTGTCGGCTTCGACCTTCCAGCGCTGCATCGTGTTCTCGACGAACCGGTGATCCCAGCGCGGGTAGAAGCGCGACAGATAATCGAACATCTGCGCGGCGGTCAGCCACGCCAGCGCGTCGGGTTGCTGGGGCACGTAGCCCAAGCGTTCCTTGGCCGCGTCGGAAAGCTTCAACGCCGGCTCGCCAAACACGAACGCGCTCCCGACATCGGGTTCCAGCAGGCCCAGCATCGCGCGGATCAACGTGGACTTGCCGGCGCCGTTGCGGCCGATCAGGCCGAGCACGCTGCCCGGTTCCAGCGCCAGATCCACGTGGTCCAGCACCGTGCGGGAATCGTATCGTTGGGTGATCCCGCTTGCCTGCAATGGCGCGGTGGGTGCGTGCACGACTTCACGGGCTGCTGCGTTCATGACTCACTCCTTTAGCATGATGCCGAGCCGGCGCAAGACCGGCTCGGCGGGCAATTCGAGTTCCTGGGTTTGGCGAGCCAATTCTTGCAACTGCGGTTCCAGCAGGGCCATGCGCCGGACCTGGGTCTGGCCGTTCCCGCGCGTCGTGGCCACCGCCATGCCCCTGCCGCGCAGGCGTTCCAGTAGACCCTCGCTTTCGGCCAGGCTGTAGGCGCGCGATACGGTCATCGGGTTGACACCGTGGAAGCCGGCCACCTCGCGCACCGAGGGCAGCAGGTCGCCCGACGCGAGCTGGCCGCCGGCGATCAGCCGCTGCAACTGTCCGACGATCTGCCGGTAGATCGGCTCGGCCGAGGCGGATTGGATGACGAGCAGCGATGCGTCCATGTGTATCAATATGCCAATACACACGATGGTCGTCAAGCATGACTCGTGGCAGGGGTGCTCGTCGCAGACGCCGAGACCAAGCGGCGTATGCTGGACCATTGCATGGATACGCCCTCACCATCAAGCATCAAGGGCCGCGGCGCCGCCTCCAATCCGGAGGGGCGGTTCGAGCCCGTGCGCCACCATTCCGAGGATGACGGCTGGCAGAGCGCGTTGCTGGATGAGCAAGCGCCGCGCCCACGCACCGAAGTCACGGAGGAATGCGCGCGCTCGATCATCAGCCGCAACGATTCGCCGGACGTGCCATTCGAGCAGTCGATCAATCCGTATCGCGGCTGCGAGCATGGTTGCGTGTATTGCTTCGCGCGGCCGTCGCACAGTTACCTCAACCTGTCGCCGGGGCTGGACTTCGAGACGAAGCTGTTCGCCAAGACCAACGCCGCCGAACAACTGGCGGAGGAACTTGCGCGCCCCGGCTACCATTGCTCGCCGATCAACCTCGGCGCCAACACCGACCCCTACCAGCCGATCGAAAAACGCTACCGGATCACGCGGTCAATCCTGGAAGTGCTACGCGACGCGAACCACCCTTGCACCATCGTCACCAAGAATGCACTCGTCGAGCGCGACCTCGATCTGCTGGCGCCCATGGCGCAGAAAAACCTGGTGCAGGTATTCATCTCGTGCGCACAACTCGACAACCACCTGGCCGCGAGGCTCGAACCCCGTGCCTCGGCGCCGCATCGACGCATCCGGGCAATCAAGACGTTGAACGATGCAGGGGTGCCGTGCGGGGTGCTGGTCGCGCCGATCATCCCGGCCTTGACCGACCGCGACCTGGAGCACGTGCTGGAAGCCGCATCGCAAGCGGGCGCACGCATCGCCGGTTACACCGTGCTGCGGCTGCCGTGGGAACTGAAGACGTTGTTCCGCGAATGGCTGGACATCAACGTGCCGCAGCGCGCCGGGCACGTCATGAGCCTGGTCCGGCAGATGCGCGGCGGTCGGGAATACGACAGCGATTTTCGCACCCGCATGCGTGGCGAAGGGCCGTTCGCCGAATTGCTGCGACGGCGCTTCGAGGTGGCGTGCCGCAAATACGGCTTTCGCCGGACCCGCGACCTCGAGCTGGACTGTTCGCGGTTCGCGCCGCCGCGCAAGCCTTCGCCGCAGGGCGATCTGTTTTGAGCGCTTCGGGTTTCGTTCCTCACGGGCGACGAGCGAAAATCACGGGATACTTGCCAAACGTGGGTTGTCAAAGCGCTGGCGCAATGCCGTCAGCCGAGTGCGGTTGGCTTCGGCAATGTGGCGGAAATCGTCGCTGATTTCCGGATGGTCCGCCACGAGCTTCCAGTATTGGTCGGCCCACGCCGCCGCCTGCTGCCAGTACGGCAGTGCCGCAGGCGTCGGTGGCGGCGGTTGCAGTTCGCGCGTCGCGAGCGCGCCGCCGGCGCCGGGTCGGTACAGCATCGGGAGCATGTCGTAACACGGCGCGAGCTGGAGCGGCAGCGCGTCGTCGAGGAAGAAACCGAGATTCCCGAAGTGCATGTCGGTGTTGCCGATCATGCGGCCGAACCACCAGCGCTGGCGGACTTGATCGAGTGCGCCGGCTTGCAACCAACCGGCGCGTTCCATGCGTTCCGCGGCTGCCGGCCAGTCATCGCGTACGCCGTCGTGGGCGTCATTCAAGGCCGCCAGCGTGAGGAAACCCCGCCGTCCGTGTGAACCCACCCGGTCGAAGCGCGTCGATTCCAAGCATAGCCTTCCGTGCGACCATACCAGTTCGGCATGCGCGACCGGGTGCCGTACCTCCGCCAGCAGTTGGCCGGCCAGATACTCGCACAGCAACAGGTCAGCCCATCGCCGCGCGCTCGGATTGCCATCGACGGGCTCGGAGAATTTCACGATGACATGTCGGCAGGCGCCATCGGCCCCATCGACGCAGGCCGTGAACTTGGGTTGTTCGCCGGCGGCCGAGGAGCCGACTTCCTCGCCCGCCAGCGCCGCTTCGGCCATTCGGGCGTAGCGTTCGCCGCGCGTCGCGGCGGCCATCCTTTCGGGTTCGGCGCGCAGCGCACGTTCCAGCGCGGTCTCGCCCAGCACGAAATTGCCCGGCCCGTCGTCTCCGCGCAGCAACAAAGCGGTGATGACCGCGTCCTCGTTCCAGTGCGACAGGTCCTCGGGCAGTGCCAGTTCACGTGCATGGCGGTGCGCAAACTGACGGCCGAGAAACCCCTGGGGCCGCAGATCGTCGAGAAACCATGGCAGCCCGGGAAACAGGCCGTCGGCGAATTCCCCGCGCAGCCAGTCGGGCGAGAGGCGGGTGATCACGAGACAACCGGCAGGGTGCAGCGCCGTGAGTTGCCCGAAGGCCCGCGGCTGGCCGCGTTCGTCGATACGGTACAACGGCCAGCAAGACCCGAGTCCCCGGACATCGCGGGTCGCGGCGTAGCGGGTGCGGCGGGCGCGACCGACGCGCACCACCTGTTCGCGCAAGGCAGTCAACGCGCGTGAAATGCTCGGCTGGCTGACGCCCAAGGCTTGGCCGAGTTCCCGGGCACTCGTGACTCCATGCCGGCGTAGAGCCTCGAGCGCGCGTTCATCCGGGTTTGCGCGAATTGGCATGGATGATTAGATACTTGAATAGAAAATACATGTCAAGTACCTTTGTACTCAGTTGGTTACAGTAACAGATGTAAATGTTGTGAATGGATTGTACAGCCGATTCCCATGATCAGGACGATGGGGATCATCGGTCAGTCTTTGCCGCGAGGTACTTCCCGAACCAGTCCAGCGTGCGCCGCATGATGTCTTCCTGATCCTTGGGATTGGCGATGGCATGGCCCTGGTTGGCGTAGACCACCAGCGTTGTCGGGACGCCCATGGCCTTCAGCGCGTGCCAGTACTCGAACGATTGCGGCGCCGGGCACTCCTCGTCGCGTTCGCCGACCACGACCAGCGCCGGCGTATGGTCGTTCTTGATGAAGTTGATCGCGGTACTTTTCTCGTACGGGGCCGGGTCGTCGTACACGGAGGCTCCGAAGAACGGGATCATCCACTGGTCGATCTGGTTCTCGCCGTAATAGCTTCTCCAGTCGGACAGGCCCGCGCCCGCGACGACGGCCTTGAAGCGGTTGGTTTGCGTCGGCGCGAACATGCTCATGAAGCCGCCGTAGCTCCAGCCCGTCATCCCGAGCCGGTTGTTGTCGACCGGTACCATCTTCTCGACCTTGTCCACGCCCGCGAGGATGTCGTCGAGGTCGCCGTAGCCCATCTGCTGGCGGATCGCCTGCGCGAACTTTTCGCCCTCTCCAAAGCTGCCGCGGGGATTGGGCATCAGCACGAAATAGCCGAATTCGGAAAGCGCGGCCGCGCTGTTGCCCCAGGTTGGCGTATTCATCCACGACGGGCCGCCGTGCACGTAGACGATCATCGGATAGTGCCGGTGCGGGTTGTAGTCGGTCGGATAGATCAGCCAGCCCTGTACCTCGGAACCGCCACTCGTCCAGGTCACCGATTGGGCCTTGCCCCAGGTCTGTTTCAGGGGCGCGTTGATCGACGTCACCGCAGGCGGCGGTGTGGTCGCGAGGACACCGGAGTGGACCTCGGGCGCCTCATCGGATGTGCTCAAAGTGAAAGCGATGCGGCGTTGCTGCGGGTCTTCGGACACCGAGACCGCATTCGCGGCGCGCCCGTCGCCGAGCATGCCCGGCACACTGAACCACAGCCGGGTCTGCCGTGCGTGCGAGCCCTCGAGCGTGTATTCGGTCAGCTCGACCTTGCCGGTCGCGAACTGGGACACCAGCAGGCTGCGGTTGTCCAGGAACCGGAACCACGATGGGGTGACCTTCGTCCCGGCCGTCAGGTTGACGGGCGCGCCGCCCGAGGCCGGTACGCTGTAGAGGTCACCACCGGTTGCGCCGCGGTCGCTCATCAGGCCGCCGATGAACAGGATCCGCGCAGCGTCCGGCGACCACCGCGGCAACGCGATCTGCAGCCCGTGCAACGAACCCGATACGGTTTTCGGGTCAAGGATCACCTTCGATTCGGCATGGGCCCGTGCATCCTGCACATAGAGTTTGGCGATCCACCAGTTGTCGTCGCCCGGCGGCTTGGCTGCGGTGTAGGCGATGCGTTTGCCGACCGGTGACACGCGGAACTCGTAGACGTAGAGGTCCTTTGGCGTCAGGATCGCCGGTGTACCCCCCGCCGCCGGAACTTCGGCGACGTGTTCGACCTGCACGTTGGTCTCGCCGATCACGCCGACGCGCGGGTTGCCCGACGCCGTCGCAAACGGCAGGCGGGTCGCACCGGGGACGAACAGGAACGCGATGTGCTTGCCGTCGCGGCTCCACTGCATGCCCTGTGCGAACCCTTCCACGTCGGCGACCTTGCGCGGCGCCGTGTCCGCCTGCACGTCGATCGACCAGATCGCGCTGTGGATGGGCTTGGTGTTGGTCGGGTCGACCTTGCAACGGGTGAGCACGGCCAGTACGTCCGAACGCGGTGCCCAGCGGATTCCTTCCTCTCCGCAACCACCCGGAATCTTGACGGCATGCGGGTGCTGCCCATTCCACGCGGACAACATCAAGGTTTTCTCGTCCTTGTGCGAGACGATCCAGGCCAGATGCTGGCCATCAAACGACAGCGCGACCGCCGGGATGCGCTGGACCTTCGCGCGCTGCGCAAGGATCCGCTCGATGTGTGCGGTTTCGGCGGTTTCGGCGTTCTGCGGCGGCGTGGCCCATGCCGGGGAGAGGGTGAACGCGAGGCCGGCGGCGAGCACGGCAAGCAAGGCGGGACGTGCGAACATCGATAATTCTCCGGTGGCGGATCGGCAAAACCTACACCTGCGGCACGCCGATCGACAGTGGCGAAAGCCATGCCGGTGGAGCGTTTGCACCACCGGGCGATGCAAGGGCTGCCGGGTCGTCGGTCAGCGGTCCGTCTCGGCAACGTCCGCGGGAACCTGCGCGACGATCGGTGGCGGCTGGGTCGAGAGCAGGCCCGAACGCACCACGGGTGGTCGCCCGGGGACGGTTTGCACGAACGCGACCCGGCGCCAGAAGCCCGGTTTGTACGAGATCGACACGCTGAATGGCGCACGCCCGTCGCCGATCGTTCCGGACACCGAAAACCACAGACGCGTCGACCGGAGGCCGTAGAAACTGCCGCCGTACTTGACCAGTTCCACCTGGCCGTCCTTGACACGGGTCGCGATGATTTGGCCGTGGTTGAGCGCGAACCAGGTCGGCTTGGCCTTCAGCGACGTGGTCCGGTTTACCGGTGTGCCACCGGATGCCGCGACGGAGTAGAGATCGTCTGCCGAGGCGCCGGGGCGGCGGGCGAGGAAGCTGATCAGATTCACGTTGCCGCCCCAGCGCAGCAGGCTGATCTCAAGTCCGTGCAATGCGCCGCTCGCCGTGGCCGGAACAAACACGATCTTGGGGTTCGTCCCGGTCTTGACATACAGGGTCGGTGCCTGACCGCCGTCGTCCGAACGGGTCGCCGCAAAGGCCATCGCATTGCCGACTCGCGCCAGTCGAAACGTGTGGACGTACAGATCCTGCGGGGTCACGACCTTGACAGGCCCGCCCTCCTTGACCGCGACCACTCCGACGACCTGGACCCGACCCTGCCCGGCATCACCGGCACCGGTTGCCGGCGGAGCCGTCGTCGCGCCCGGATCGAACAGGAAGGCAATGGTCGCGGCATTGTTCTGCCATTGCATCCCGGACGCGTACCCGTCGAACTGCGCGATTCGCGTCGGCGCCGTTCCAGCCTGCACGTCGAGCAGCCAGATGGCGCTGTGGATCGGCGTGCCGCTGTCGGGTTCTGCCGGGCATTGCGTGAGGACTGCCAGCGTGTTCCAGCGCGGCGCCCAGCGCAAACCGGTTGCGGCGCAATGGCCGGGGATCGGCACTGCGTGCGGGTTGCTGCCCGTCCACGACGACAACATCAACTGCGTGTTGCCGTGCCTTGAAGTGATCCACGCAAGATGCTCGCCATCGTGTGACAGCGCGAC
>JBOHYT010000407.1:0-27685 GCA_050738055.1 Rhodanobacteraceae bacterium | reverse complement strand
TCAATGTTCCCGGCTGTCCGGTGCAACCGGACAACTTCATGGAGACGCTCCTGTATCTGCTTTATCAACTGGCTGGACTTGCTCCGATGATTCCGCTTGACGATGCGGGACGTCCTACTTGGCTCTTTGGCAAGACCGTGCATGAAGGCTGCGATCGCGCCGGCTATTACGAACAAGGCGACTGTGCTTCCGAGTATGGCTCACCGAAGTGCATCGTGAAGTTAGGCTGCTGGGGGCCTGTCGTGAACTGCAATGTACCCAAGCGTGGTTGGATGGCGGGTTTGGGCGGATGTCCGAATGTCGGAGGCATCTGCATCGGATGCACGATGCCCGGCTTCCCGGATAAGTTCATGCCGTTAATGGACGAGCCGCCAGGCGGCAAGGTGTCTACTGCGGCTTCGGGAATTTACGGACGTGCTATCACCGCATTGCGATCGATTACGCAGTCGACGCTCAATAAAGAACCAAAGTGGCGTCATCGGCGCCGCGAGCTCACTACTGGTTATCACCCCAGGTCTTATTAACTTAACGCGCACGACGGCCAACAACCGGCCTGTGCGCTTGTCTGAAGGAGCAAATATATTAGCACAATTACAGCGCCAACCACCGACACTCCGACTCGTTCCAGAAAGCTCGTGGAGATGAACTGGGATCCGATTACGCGGATCGTAGGCAGTCTGGGAATCTTCACCAAAATTGATTTTGAGAATCGCGAGGTGGCGGAATGCCACAGCACGTCGTCCATCTTCCGCGGCTATAGCATTTTCATGAAAGGGAAGGATCCGCGCGACGCTCACTTCATCACCAGCCGCATCTGCGGAATTTGTGGCGATAACCACGCCACTTGCGCGACCTACGCGCAAAACATGGCCTTTGGCGTCAGGCCTCCGGCTCTAGCCGAATGGATCGTGAATCTCGGCGAGGCGGCCGAGTACATGTTCGACCACAACATCTTCCAGGACAACCTGTTGATGGTCGATTTCTGCGCCAAGATGGTGCAGGAGACCAACCCGGGCGTGTGGCAGCAGGCCCAGCGCACCCCGGCGCCCAACGCCGACAAGCACGGCTACAAGACCATCGCGGACATCATGACCGCGCTCAACCCGTTCGAGGGCGATTTCTACCGCGAGACCCTGCAGGTATCGCGCTACACCCGCGAAATGATCATCCTGATGGAAGGCCGTCACGTGCATCCGTCCACCCTGTATCCGGGCGGTGTCGGCACCGTGCCGACGGTGCAGTTGTTCACCGATTACCTGGTTCGACTGATGCGCTATGTCGAGTTCATGAAGCGCTGCCTGCCGTTGCACAACGACATCTTCGACTTCTTCTACGAAGCCCTGCCGGGCTACGAGGAAGTCGGCCGCCGGCGCATCCTGCTCGGCTGCTGGGGTTCTTTCCAGGACCCGGATCATTGCGATTACAACTACAAGACCATGAACGAGTGGGGCAAGGCGATGTTCGTCACCCCCGGCGTGGTGGTGGACGGCAAAGCCGTCACCCATGACCTGGTCGATATCAACCTGCAGATGCGCATCCTGCTCGGCAGCTCTTATTACGAGGGCTGGGACAAGCGCCCGAAGATGGTCGAAAAGGATCCGCTGGGCAACGACGTGGACATCAACCACCCGTGGAACCAGACCACGATCCCGCGTCCGCAGAAGCGCAAATTCGATGGCAAATATTCCTGGGTGATGTCGCCGCGCTGGCTGGACAAGCGCACTGGCGATCATCTGGCGATCGACACCGGCGGCGGCGCGTTGGCGCGGCTGTGGTCGACCGCGCTGGCCGGGCTGGTGGACATCGGCTACCTCAAGGCCACCGGCCACAGCATCAAGATGTATCTGCCCGCAACCGCGCTCAAGCCCGAGGTCGAGTTCGAGTGGCAGATCCCGCAGTGGAGCAATGCCATCGAGCGCGACCGCGCGCGCAGCTATTTCCAGGTCTATGCGGCGTGCTGCGCGCTGCACTTCGTCGAAAAGGCGCTGGGCGAGTTGCAGGCGGGCCGCACCAAGACCTTCACCGAGTTCAAGGTACCGGACGAGGCAATCGGCTGCGGCTTCCACGAGGCGGTGCGTGGCGTGTTGTCGCACCACATGGTGATCAAGGGCGGCAAGATCGCCAACTACCATCCGTATCCGCCGACGCCGTGGAACGCCAATCCGCGCGACATCTACGGCACGCCTGGCCCTTACGAAGACGCGGTGCAGAACACGCCGATCTTCGAGGAGAACGGCCCGGACAAGTTCAAGGGCATCGACATCATGCGCGCGGTGCGCAGTTTCGACCCGTGTCTGCCCTGCGGCGTGCACATGTATCTGGGGAATGGCAAGACCCTCAAGGTCACGCACGCGCCGAGCAATGGCGGCTTCGGGCGAGACGACGGCGGCTGCGACACGGAGCCTGCGAAGTGAGTGCCGATCGCCAGCAAACCTTCGACGACGAGGTCGCGCGCCTGCAAGGTTTGCTGGTGACCCTGGAGGGCGTGAGCGATCCGGCGGCCCAATCCGCGGCGCGCGAACTGGTGCAGGTGGTCATCAACCTGCACCGCACGGGCTTGGCCGACCTGCTCGGGATCGTGCAGGACGCCGGTTCGCAGCCTGCCGATACGCTGCTGCCAAGGTTCACCGCCAACCCGGCGGTACGCGGGCTGTTGCTGCTGCACGATCTGCATCCCGAGGACCTCGCCACCCGCGCGCGCAAGGCGATCGAGCGGCTGCGCCCGCATCTCGGCGTGGAAGGTGTGCGCGCGGATCTGGCAGGCGTGGAGGACCAGGTCGTGCGTATCAGCGTGACGGCCGAGGGCCAGAAAGCGCGGCGCCCTTCCGCCGCCGCACTGCGGCGCGAGATCGAAAACGCGGTGCTGGAAATGATTCCGGACGCAACCGAGGTGGTCATCGCAGGTCTGGAGGCTACCGGCGGCTCCACCGCCGCGTACGTGCCACTGTCCTCCATTACACGCGGCAAACCGCACTTCGGTGGACGGGTCGGTGCGGCCCGTGATTCGCCCTGACCCCAATGGCGCGCGAACGATGGATAGTCTCAACGAATCTCGAACGGGCAACTGGGTTGCGTCACTGCGAGTGTTTCTGGGTGTGCGGTCGGCGGCGGCCGAACGTTGTGAATTGTGCGGCGCGGAGATCGGCCACGAACACGCGCATCTGATCGAACCCACAACACGTCGCCTGCTGTGCGCCTGCCAGCCTTGCGCGATCTTGTTCGCCAGCAGTGAAGCCAAGCGCTACCGGCGGGTGCCGCGCGATGCGCGGCGATTGACTGGCTTCAACCTCGGTGATGCCCAATGGGATGCGTTCCAGATCCCGATCAACATGGCGTTTTTCTTCCGCAGTTCCGCGGAAGGCCGGGTGCTGTGCATGTACCCCGGGCCAGCCGGGGCCACCGAATCGACGCTGGATTTGACCGCCTGGGACGATCTGGTCGCGGCCAACCCCGTATTGCAGACCCTGCAGGACGATGTCGAGGCGTTGCTGGTGTATCGGGTGCAGGGCGCGCGCGAGCATTACCGGGTGCCGATCGATTCTTGCTACGAACTGGTGGGGCAGATCCGCACGCATTGGCACGGGTTGTCCGGCGGCGAAGGCGTGCGCGAGGCGATCCGGGGATATTTCGCCGGGTTGCGTGAGCGCGCCACGGCAGGCAGTCCGGGAGTAGCGGCGCATGCCTGAACTGGATATCGAGGTGGTGAATGTCGAATCGGCCAAGTATGCCGCCGTGCCGATGTTGCACTTCAAACTCGCGATCCGCCAAGGCCGTCCGCCGGTGCCGATCCAGAGCATTTCGCTGCAATGCCAGATCCGCATCGACGCCAGAAAGCGCTTCTACAAACGCGAGGAAAAGGCGCGCCTGACCGATCTGTTCGGGGAGCCCGAGCGCTGGAACCAGACCCTGCACAACATGCTGTGGACCCACGCGAGCATGACGGTCCCGGCCTTCGTCGATGGCTGCGAGGTCGACCTGCCGGTGCCGTGCAGTTTCGATTTCAATGTCGCCGCGACCAAGTACTTCCACGGTCTGGAATTCGACGCGATTCCCTTGCTGCTGCTGTTTTCCGGCAGCGTGTTCTACCGCGACGAAGAAGGCGCGCTGGCCATGGACCTGATCTCCTGGAGCAAGGAGTCCCAATACCGTCTGCCGATCGCGGTCTGGCAGGACATGATGGATCGTTATTATCCGAACCAGGCGTGGTTGTGCGTCAATCGCGAGGTATTCGAGGCGCTGTACGAATACAAGCGCCGACATGGCTACACGGGTTTCGACGAAGTCCTGACCAGCTTGTTGCCGGAAGCGAAACGGGCGGCGTCATGAACTTCGATCCCATCATGCCGATCGTCGAGGCGGTCCTGTACGAGGGCTACATCCTGTACCCGTACCGGCCGAGTTCGCGCAAGAACCGGCAACGCTGGACTTTTGGTGGCATCTACCCGCGCAGTTACTTTGCGGCCACCGGCGGCAGCGACCCCTGTCACATGCACACCGAGTGCCTGCTGGAAGGCGCCCCCGACACCCGTATCGATATTCGTCTGCGCTTCCTGCAGCCGACGGCCCGCGAAGTCGGCAAGCTGCCCGAGCCGCTGGCGGCGTGGCCGCACGATCGCGAACCGACGTTCGAGCGCTTACCCGAACTCAGCGTGGACGGCAAGCCCTACTACGACTGGCAGGAAGCGGTGGAACGCGAGGTGCGGGTAGCGGACGGCCGATTGCGTGAGTGGCTGGACGGAGGACGGGAACTCGATTTCGGATTCGAGGCACGCCGGGACGTCGTGCCCCTCGCAGGCGCGAACGGCCGGATCGAAGGCGTGCTGGTGCATCGCGGCATGGCGATCCGCGGCCAGGTGCGATTGGTCATCAAGACGATCGGCGAAAAGCTCTACCGGCTCAGCGTGCACATCGAAAACGGGACGCCGATGGATCCCGGCCGCATCACCAACCGCGATCAGGCCAGCCTGTATTCGTTCGCGTCGACCCACACCTTGTTCGGCACCGAGGATGGAGTGTTCGTGTCGCTGGCCGATCCACCCGAAGCGTACAAGGACGCCGCAGCCGCCTGCGTCAACCAGGGCGCGTGGCCGACCATGGCCGGCGAGCCCGGCTCGCGCGACCGGGTGCTGTCCTCGCCGATCACGCTGGATGACTACCCGGAAGTGGCGCCGGAGAGCCGGGGCAATTTTTACGACGCCGCCGAGATCGACGAGTTGCTGACACTCGAAGTCCTGGCCATGACCGACGCCGAGAAGCGCGAGATGGCCGCGACCGATCCACGCGGCGCGGCGCTGCTGGCGTGCACCGAAGCGCTCAGCGGCGACGATTTCATGCGTCTGCATGGGGTGCTGCGCCGGCCCCGGCTGGTGCCGGAACCCTCCATGGCGCTCACTACGGCGGAAGATACGAGTCCCGGGTCCCGGGTCCCGGGTCCCGACATCGATCCGCTGGAACCCGAACCACGTGCGCCGCGTCTGGCGTATTACCGCAACGGCTCGACCGAGCTCAAGGTCGGCGACCGCGTGCGCATCAACCCAAACGCCGGCGGCGACGTGATGGATATTGCGCTCACCGGCAAGCTTGCGGTGATCGAGTCCATCGAGCGCGACTACGACGACCGGGTGCACGTGGCCGTGTGCATGGACGATGATCCGGGACGCGAGTGGGGCATGCAGCGCATGCCCGGCCACCGCTTCTTCTTCTCGCCGGAGGAGATTGAACCCGCGGACGAAGACACCGCGCCACGGCGGGAGGCGAAAGCATGAAACGTGTGCTCGTCGCCGGCATCGGCAACATCTTCATGGGCGACGACGGCTTCGGCTGCGAAGTCGCTGCGCAGCTCGGTCGCACGCGATTGCCAGCCGGCGTGGATGTGGTGGACTTCGGCATCCGCGGCATGGATCTCGGTTATGCGTTGATGGATGGTTACGCACTCGCCATCCTCATCGACACCATGCAACGCGGCGCGGCACCGGGCACGCTCAGCGTGATCGAACCGGAAATCGACGCAGCGCAGGCCGGGTTCGTGGAATCGGGCGAGCATTTGATTGCGCCGCACTCCATGGACCCGGCCAAGGTGCTGCGTCTGGTCGCGACGCTGGGCGAGAAGCGCCCGCGCGTGCTGCTGGTCGCCTGCGAGCCGGCAACCTTGGGGGGCGAAGCCGGGTACATGGGACTGAGCCCGGCGGTGACGAACGCGGTCGAGGCGGCCGTGAAAGAGGTCCGGGCACTCCTGTCCGGCGCAGTCGACGGCGGCGTGTCGGAGCGGCCGGACGAGGAACAACGAATGTCGGCGTGACGGAACAAGGAGCCAAGGCTCCGGGAGGTATGCAATGGGTTTTATCTGGAAAGTTTGCGGGTTCATCCTGCTCGTCCTGTCGGCCATCGTGATGTCGCCGATCCTGCTGTTCTCGGGACTGGGCGATGCCAAGCGCTATTTCGCGATGCGCAAGATGTAGCCCGGTGGTTCGGCATGTGCATCGCTGCTGCGCGGCCTCGCCGTGAACGCTGAAGCGCTGAGTCCGGGGCGCCCGGTCGTGCCGCGGAAACGTTGCGGCGGCGAAGCCATTCGCGTGCGCGGACTGGTGCAGGGCGTGGGCTTTCGGCCCACGGTCTGGCGCCTCGCGCACGATTGCGGATTGACCGGCGAGGTGTTGAACGACGCCGAGGGCGTGCTGATCCGGGTCTGGGGCGAGGCGGAGGCGCGCAGTCGTCTGATCCAGCGCCTGCGCGACGAAGCGCCGCCGCTGGCGCGCATCGATGCGCTGGAATCGGCGCCGCTGGAGGGCGCGCCGGCGAACGCGGACTTCCGCATCGTCCCGAGTGCGGGTGGCAGCGTGCACACCGGCATTGTCGCCGACGCCGCGACCTGCGATGCGTGTATGGCCGAAGTATTCGATCCGGACAACCGCCGTTACCGCTACGCCTTCACCAACTGCACGCATTGCGGGCCGCGGCTGTCGATCGTCGAACGCATCCCCTACGACCGCGCCTGGACCAGCATGAAGGTGTTTCCGATGTGCGCGGCGTGCAAGGCCGAGTACGAGGATCCGGCGGATCGGCGCTTTCATGCGCAGCCCAATGCGTGTGGGGTGTGCGGGCCGGGGTTGTGGCTGGAGGAGATCGGGACCGGGGACCCGGGACCGGGGACCCGTCATCACAGGGATTCGGCGCCAGACGTGGATGATGCCGGCCTCGATGAGCGTCAGCACGCCAAGCTGCGATACCGGTTCCAGAACGTCGGGTCCGGGGTCCCCGGTCCCCGGTCCCGTGCCCGTGATGGCGATCCCATCGCAGCCACCCAGCACCTTCTGCGTGATGGCAACATCGTCGCCATCAAGGGTCTCGGTGGCATCCACCTGGCCTGCGATGCGACCAACGCCGAAGCCGTTGCCGCGCTGCGCCGGCGCAAGCACCGCTACGACAAAGCGTTCGCGCTGATGGCGCGCGACGTGGCGATGATTCACCGCTATTGCCGCGTGGACGACGCGGAGGCCGCGCTGTTGCATGGCACCGCCGCACCCATCGTGCTGCTCGAAGCCAACGGCAATGAACGGCTCGCCGAAGCAGTCGCGCCCAAGCTCGGGCATTACGGCTTCATGCTGCCCTATACGCCGCTGCATCATCTGCTGATGGCGGGCCTCGATGCGCCGATCGTGCTCACCAGCGGCAACCGTTCCGAGGAGCCGCAGTGCATCGGCAACGACGATGCGCGCGAAAGGCTGGCCGGCATTGCCGACGCATTTTTGCTGCACGACCGCGCGATCGTCAATCGTGTGGACGACTCGGTGGTCCGCTGCATCCACGGTGAGCCGGTGGTGCTGCGCCGCGCGCGCGGTTACGCCCCGGCGCCGCTGCGCCTGCCCGCCGGTTTCGCCAACGCGCCGCCGGTGCTCGCGTTCGGCGGCGAGCTCAAGAACACGTTCTGTCTGCTGCGCGATGGCGAGGCGATTCTTTCCCAGCATCTGGGCGATCTCGAAAATGCGGTGGCCAACGCCGCCTGGCGCGAGACGCTCGATCTCTATCTCAATCTTTTCGAACACCGTCCCCGGGTCGTGGCGGTGGACGCCCACCCCGAATACCTGCCGAGCAAGGCCGGACGCAAATGGGCGATCTCACATGCCTGCGAGTTGGTCACGGTGCAACACCACCACGCCCATATCGCCGCGTGCATGGCCGACAACGATCTCGATGTCGATACCGCGCCGGTGCTCGGGATCGCGCTCGACGGCTTGGGCTACGGCGAAGACGGCACGCTTTGGGGCGGCGAATTTCTGCTCGCCGATTACCACGGCTTCAGGCGTTTGGCGGCGTTCGCGCCGGTACCGATGCCGGGTGGCACCCAGGCCATCCGCGAACCGTGGCGCATGGGTTATGCACATCTGCGCCAGTCCGCCGACTGGAACGCGTTGACCGCCAAGCATGCCGGCCTGCCGTTCTTTCGGGCGCTGGCAGACAAGCCATTGGCAACGCTCGACGGCATGATTGCGTCCGGCTTCAACAGCCCCGTGACCAGTTCCTGCGGACGCCTGTTCGACGCCGTGGCCGCAGTCGCCGGGCTGCGCCAGAACGTGAGTTACGAAGGCCAGGCCGCGATCGAACTGGAGGCCGCAGTCGATGCGGGCGGTCTGCACGACGGGCAGGCCTACCCGTTTGCGATTGCGGCATACGACGGAACGGAGGCGGATCTGGCGCGCCTCGATCCGCAGCCGATGTGGCGGGCGTTGCTGCGGGATCTCGAAGACAGCGTATCCATCGGCATGGTGGCCGCACGCTTCCACGCCGGACTCGCGAACGCGCTGGCGATGATGGCGACCTATCTCGGCGAACGCTGCGGCGGCGCGTGGAAAAACGTCGTGTTGTCCGGCGGCGTATTCCAGAACGCGGTATTGAGCGAAGCCCTGATCGCGCAACTGGTGGCGCAAGGCCTGACGGTGCTGGCCCATTCCCGCGTGCCGGCCAACGACGGCGGCCTGAGCCTCGGTCAAGCGGTCATTGCGGCGGCACGCAGCATCACCAACACGGATAGCGAGGCAACCAGACCATGTGTGTAGGCATACCCGGGCAAATCGTCAACATCGTCGATGCGGCCACCGACACGGCCACCGTCGAGATCGGCGGAATCCGCCGCAAGATCAATATTTCCTGCGTGACCGGTGAGGGCCGCAGTCCCGCCGATTGCGTGGGCGAGTGGGTGCTGGTGCACGTCGGTTTCGCGATGAGCCGGATCGACGAGGACGAAGCCGCCAAGACCTTGCAACTGCTCAAGGAGGTGGGCGAGATGCAACTGGAAATGGACGCGATGCAGGCCAGCGGAGCCTGAGGAGACGGATCGATGGCCACTTCAAACGACGACAGCCTGGGCGAACTGTATCCGTTCCTGCACGGCAAGAAGCAGAATCCCGGTGCGGTCGACGCGGCGCTGCTGGAATCGGTGCGACAAAAGGCGGCACACAGCGTCGAGGTCAAACGGCAATTCTTTGCTGACAACGGCCAAGCCGTGGTCGATGTCGCGCGCGCGGTCGCCGCGGTGTATCAGCGCAACGGGCGCATGCTGTCGATGGGCAACGGCGGTTCGAGCTGCGACGCCGCGCACTTTGCGGTGGAGTTCCTGCACCCGGTCACCGCCGGGCGCCCGGCGCTCACCGCCGTCAACCTGGTCAACGATGCGGCGATGATGACCGCGGTCGGCAACGACGTGAGTTTCGACCACATCTTCGTGCGCCAGGTGATCGCGCACGGACGCGCCGGGGATGGCCTGATCGGCTTTTCCACCAGCGGCAACTCGGCGAACCTGCTGCGTGCGTTCACCAAGGCCAGGGAAATGGGCCTGACCACGATCGGTCTCACCGGCCACGACGGCGGCAAGATGGCGCAGTCGAAGGATATCGATCACTGCCTGATCGTGGCAACCGACAGCATCCACCGCATCCAGGAAGCCCACTTGACGACGTATCACATCCTGTGGGATCTGGTGTGCACGCTGCTGGCCGATGACCGCGGCCACTTGGAGGTGACACTATGAAATTCGTCGACGAATTCCGCGATCCGGTCAAGGCCAGGGCGCTGGTCAAACAGATCGAGGCGCTGGTGCCGCTAATCCCGGTCTGCACTCGGCGGCCGCTGCAGATCATGGAAGTGTGCGGCGGCCACACCCACTCGATCTTCAAATACGGCATCGAGCAGATGCTGCCCGACGCGATCGAACTGGTGCACGGCCCCGGCTGCCCGGTGTGCGTGCTGCCGATGGGCCGGATCGACGATTGCGTGGCGCTGGCCGAGCATCCCAGTGTGATCTTCACCACTTTTGGCGACGCGATGCGGGTGCCCGGTTCGAAGAAGAGCCTGCTGCAAGCCAAGGCCGAGGGCGCCGACGTGCGCATGGTCTATTCGCCGATGGATGCGCTGAAACTGGCGCGTGAGCATCCGGACCGCGAAGTGGTGTTCTTCGCGCTCGGTTTCGAGACCACCATGCCGTCCACGGCGTTCACCGTGCTGCGCGCGGCCGCCGAGCACATCGACAACTTCTCGGTGTTCTGCAATCACATCACCATCATTCCGACCATCAAGGCCATCCTCGATTCACCGGAGCTGACGCTCGACGGTTTTCTCGGCCCCGGCCACGTCAGCATGGTGGTCGGCTGCGCGCCGTATGAGTTTGTCGTGCGTCACTACAAGCGGCCGGTGGTCATCGCCGGGTTCGAGCCGTTGGACATCCTGCAATCGATCTGGATGCTGCTGCGCCAGCTCGCCGAAGGCCGCTGCGAGGTCGAAAACCAGTATCACCGCGTGGTGCCCGACGACGGCAACAACCCGGCCCTCCGGGCGGTCCAGAAGGTTTTCCAGTTACGCGAGTTTTTCGAATGGCGGGGGTTGGGTTCGATCGACCATTCCGGGATCAAGCTGCGCGACGCCTACGCGCATTACGACGCCGAGCGCAAATTCTCGGTGCCCAACCTCAAGATCGCCGATCCCAAGTCCTGTCAGTGCGGCGAGGTGCTGAAGGGCGTGATCAAGCCTTGGCAGTGCAAGGTGTTTGGCACCGCGTGCACGCCGGAGACACCGATGGGCTCGCTGATGGTGTCCTCCGAAGGCGCCTGCGCGGCGGTGTACAACTACGGCCGCATTGATCTCGGCGCGATCCTCAAAAAGCGCCAGGCCGCCGAGAATGCGGCCCGCGAGGCGCAGCAGGCATGAACGCGCGCCCCGCAGACGCTTCCGCCCCGCGCATCCGTCAGCGCAGCGGCAAGGTGCGCGGCGACACCATCGCGCTCGCCCACGGCAGCGGCGGCAAGGCCATGCGCGACCTGATCGACGATGTGTTCGTCGGCGCCTTCGACAACCCCGCGCTGGCGCCGCTGGAAGACCAGGCCCGCTTTGCGCTGGCCGATCTCGCCAGGGATGGCGACCGCCTCGCCTTCACCACCGACTCCTACGTGGTCGATCCGCTGTTTTTCGCCGGCGGCGACATCGGCGAGTTGGCTGTCAACGGCACCGTCAACGACCTCGCCGTTTCGGGCGCGCGGCCGCTGTACCTGTCGTGCGGCATGATCATCGAGGAAGGTCTTGCGGTTGCCGATCTGCGCCGCATCGCCGCCTCGATGCGCAAGGCCGCCGACGCGGCGGGCATCCAGATCGTGACCGGCGATACCAAAGTCGTGGGCCGCGGCGCCGCCGACAAGCTGTTCATCAACACCAGCGGTGTCGGCGTGATCCCGGCCGGCGTGAACATCGCCGCGACACGCGCCCGGCCGGGCGACAAGGTGCTGGTCAACGGCTACATCGGCGACCACGGCGTCGCGATCCTCGCTGCCCGCGACGACCTCGCACTCGAAGTTCCCATCGAGAGCGACTGCCAGCCGTTGAATGGGCTGATCGCGGCGCTGCTCGCCGCCTGTCCGGACGTGCACAGCCTTCGCGACGCGACCCGCGGCGGCATCGCCACGGTGTTGAACGAATTCGCGCAGGCCGCCGACGTGTGCATCAACCTCGACGAGCCGACGATCCCGGTGCGCGAAGCGGTCAACGGCGTGTCCGGAATCCTGGGACTGGACCCGCTGTATTTTGCCAACGAAGGCAAACTGGTGGCGCTGGTCCCGGCGGACCAGGCCGACGCGGCGCTGGCGGCCATGCGCGCGCACCCCGCCGGGCGCGACGCCGCGATCATCGGCGAAGTCAGCGACAGTCCACCAGGCAGCGTGATCATGCATACCGCATTCGGCGGTGAACGCGTCGTCGACATGCTGGTGGGCGAACAGTTGCCGAGGATTTGCTGATGGCGCCCGAAGCGAAAACATTGCTCATTGCCGAGGGCGGCAAAACGCTGACGCTGGATTACGCCGGCGCGCTGGCCGCGCACGCGGGCGAATCGTGGTTCGGCGTCGCGGTGGGATTTCGCATGTTGCAAGCAGCCGGTACGGCCCTGTCGCGACGGCAGATCTGGAACCGTGAGCATCTGCGCGTGCGCAGCGGCCACCCCGGTAGCGGCGTGCGCGATGCGGTCGAATACGTCACCCGCTGCGTTTCGCGCGGGCGATATCGTGTGGAGGGCGCCGGCGGATCGGGTTGCCATCGCGGCATGCGTTTTGCGTGGCGGGTCGAAACGGAAACCGCTACAGCCAAGGTCGACCTGCGCGGCGGTTTCATTCCCGAGACGTTCTACGTGCTGCTTGATCGTCTCGGCACGCCCGCCGAAAGCGCGGAGGACAGGGACCGGTTCGGTACGCTCAAACGCGATCTCGCGGAGCGCATCTGGCAACAGCCGCTTGCAGAACTGTTTGCTGTCGAGTTGCTCGAAGCGGAGGCGGCCCATGCATGAAGTCGCCGTCGCCCAGGGCATCGTCGAGGCGTGCTGCGAACGCGCCGCGGGGGCGCGCGTATTGTGCGTCACGCTGGAGATCGGCACGCTCACCTGCGTGTTGCCCGAGTCGCTGCGTTTTTGCTTCGGGATCGCCACCGAAGGCACCCGCCTTGCCGGCTCCGAACTCGAAATCATCCGACTCCCCGGTCGCAGCCGTTGCCGCGACTGCGGCGGCGAGGTGCGAATGGACAACGTTTTTTCGGTCTGCACCTGCGGTTCGACCAACCTCGAACGTCCCGAGGGCGGCGAGGAACTTCGAATCAAGTCCATGCGAATAGAGGAGGCTGCGTAATGTGCACCACTTGCGGCTGTTCAGACGGCGCCCAAGCCACGATCACCGATCTCGCCACCGGCAAAACCCGGGTGCTCGGTACCCACACCCACGAACACACGCACGATCACGAGCATGAACACGTGCATGCCGACCCGGGCCATGCACACGATCATCCCCACGAACATGAACACGAACACGCGCACGAACACGCGCACGCTCATGCCCACGTGCACAGCGCCACGGTTTCGCTGGAACAGGACGTGCTGGCCCGCAACAACCTGCTGGCCGAGCGCAACCGCGGCTGGCTGGAAGGCCGCAATGTGCTGGCGCTGAACCTGGTGAGTTCGCCGGGCGCGGGCAAGACCACCCTGCTCGAGCGCACCATCCGCGATCTCGGCGCGACCGTGCCGATCTCGGTGCTGGAAGGCGATCAGGAAACCATGTTCGATGCCGAACGCATCCGCGCCACCGGCTGCAAGACCCTGCAGATCAATACCGGCACGGGCTGCCATCTCGAAGCCAACATGGTGGCGCAGGCGCTCAAGCAACTTGCGCCGCCGCTGGATTCGCTGCTGATGATTGAAAACGTCGGCAACCTGGTGTGCCCGGCCCTGTTCGATCTGGGCGAGGCGGCCAAGGTCGCGATCCTCTCCGTCACCGAGGGTCAGGACAAACCGCTCAAGTACCCGCACATGTTTCGCGCGTCCAGCTTGGTGATCCTCAACAAGATCGACCTGCTGCCGCACGTCGACTTCGATATCGATACCTGCATCGGGTATGCGCACCGGACCAATCCGGACATCGAGATACTGCAACTGTCCGCTACCACCGGCGAGGGGCTGGATACCTGGTACGCGTGGTTGCGCGCGCGTCTGGGCGAGCGTGCGCAAGCCCCGCTCGGCGCAAGTGCGTGAGGCGGTAGTCCAGGAAGTCATTGCCCAGCGCGCGCCGCCGGTCGCGCTGCATTTCAGCGCTGCCGAGTGGATGCGGTTGGCTGGTTATTACGGCTGCATCGCTCTCCTGCACGTCTCCGGCTGGGGCCTGTTCCTGTATTACTCGGCCCGCTATCCGAGCATGGTTGGTCTGGGTCTGGCCGCGTACCTGTTCGGCCTTCGCCACGCCTTCGACGCCGACCACATCGCGGCGGTCGACGACACCGTCCGTTATCTCATGCAGAAGAAACGACAGCCGCTTGGCGTCGGTTTCTTCTTTTCGCTGGGCCACTCGACCGTGGTCTTCGTGCTCGCCGTCGCGATCATCTTTGCCGCCGCGACGATCAAACACGGCCTGCCCGTCCTGCAGCAATACGGGGGCGTGATCGGCGCCATGGTCTCGGGCAGTTTCCTGTGGTTGATCGGCATCCTCAACCTGGTGTTGCTGCTGGACATGCTCAGAGTCTGGAAGCAGGCCCGGGCGGGCGCGCACAGCCATACCCACGTGGAGCAGTTGCTGGCGCGGCGGGGGTTGCTCAACCGCCTGTTCGGCGCCCGCTTGCGGAACTTCATTCAGCGCGACTGGCAGATCTACCCGGTCGGCGTGCTGTTCGGCCTCGGTTTCGACACCGCCTCGGAAATCGGCCTGCTGGCGATGACCGCCGGTGCGGCCACCGGCGCGTTGCCCGTCGGCGCGGCACTGGCACTCCCGCTGCTGTTCACCGCCGGCATGACGGCGATGGATACCACCGACGGCGTGTTGATGACCAAGGCCTACAACTGGGCCTTCGTCAATCCATTGCGCAAGATCTTCTACAACCTCACCACCACCACGCTCTCGATCGCGGTGGCGCTGGTGATCGGCAGCGTCGAGTTGATCCAGGTGCTGGCCAACAGCATGGGCTGGCACGGGGGGTTGCTGGGCGCCATCGTGGCGCTGGACTTCGGCACCTTGGGCTACGTAATCGTTGGGCTGTTCCTGTTCGCATGGGCGGTGTCGGTGGCGGTCTGGAAGCTCGGGCATTTCGACCAGCACTACCAGCCCCGTCCCGTGGAACACCGGCACGAGCACGTACACGCGGACATCAATCTGAGACACTCCCACCGGCATATTCATTAGCAGAATATCGTCGCAAGACCTGGCCGGCACGATTGAAGCGTTTGGGGGCGTGTCCGGGGAGCCGTTTGCCGCCGGAGATGCGGGCGTCGGGGGCGACCGACAACCAAGGACAAGAGTGCTCACTGCTGGGAAAGCGCGTCAGATCGGGGCCGATTTCGGCAGCGATGATCAAGGTGGTCTCCAGTGCGATGGTCGGAATCGCCGTGAGGTCGACGCCGAGCACTTGATACAGGGCCCGATGGAGTTGGGTCTGCTGGTTCAATGAACAACGGGGCTTCCATAACCGCTTGGTGACCTGCGGTGGCGCAGCGGTGGTCTGGGCCTGCTCGGCGAGTGCTGCGGCGATCGCCACGTCGCACTCGGCAATCTGGGTGGCAAGAAAATCGAAGTGTGCGAGCGCTTGCGACAAGGCCAGCAGATGCTCGGAACGCCAGCTGCCGTGCAGGCTGCGCGCGACTTCGACTGCATTGGCTTCGATGCGCGGATCGCGCAAGGCGGCCAGGGCCTTCGGGTTGCGCTCGCCGGCCACGATCTGGGGCAGGATCGCCAGACCGGTCTTGCCGGTGATATCGCTCACCACGTTCGCCAGCAGCAGGTTCATCTGTGCCAAGGCTTTTTGCATGTGCAAGGTAGCGCGCGCCTGGTCACGCCCCTTGGTAGCGCGTTGTCGCACCAGAGCGCGCAGCACGCAGGTCGCATCACGCGGACGAAACGCGCCGCGCAGCAGCGCGTAGCTCATCAGTTGCCAGATCCACTGGCAGTCCAGCACTTCGGACTTGCATCCCGAGGTCTGCCGCGTCGCCCGGGAGTTGACCAGATAAACATCAAAACCGCGCCCGGTCCAGCAGCTCGAACAAGGGAATCCAGTACACCCCCGTGGCTTCCGTCGCCACCGTCGTGATGTGCATCTGGCTCAGCCAGTCGGCCAGGGCCTCCAACTCATCCGTAAAGGCTCCAAACCGACGCACCGGTTCGGCACCACGCGCCGGGTCGATCGCAACCCAATGCTCGCGACTGCCAATGTCGATTCCAGCGCAGTCCGGGTGCACGACCCTAAGCGCCTCGGCCTTGCCAAACTTGCCTTTGCGATTGTAGGTGCGTGCCATAGCTCATCTCCTCCAAGGTGGGTAAGCGCAAGGAGAAGCTGCGGGCGATAGGGTCAATCTCTCATACGAGGTCACGGCTACGCCGTGCCATCAACGATTCCACGCCGAATGCAGCTCGGGTCACTCTTTGGGTCGGGTGCGAACACACCAATGCAGACAAAGACCTCCACTCCGCGCGTGCTCTCATTTTGCCCCTGTTTGATACGCGATTACGGCCCACCGTAAGGCGGGCACAGAACTTTGGGGAAGAGTGATGGTACGTTGGCCCGGAGTGCGGAACAACCCACCTTCAACCCTCGCGCAGCGCAGTCGTCACCGGCAGTCGCGCGGCGCGTACTGCCGGGAACAAGCCACCCACGAAACCGATCGCGAGGGCCCACTTCAGGCCGTCCCAGACCAACCCCGGCGTGACGCGGAACTGGAACATCATCTGACCGAAACCACCGCTCCCGGCCAATGTCGACGCCGTGTAATGACCGAAGATCGCCCACGCCACCAATGCGCCCAACACGCCGCCTGCCAGCGCCAACAGCATCGTTTCCAGGAGCACCGACACCACCACCGGCGTGCCGCGAAACCCCACAGCACGCAGGGTGGCAATCTCGCGCGCCCGGGTCGCCACCGCCGCGTACATCGAGTTCAGTGCGCCGAATACCGCGCCGATCGCCATGATCGCCGCGATGGTGGAGCCGACGATCCGAATCACCTTGTTCAAGTCGGATGACTGGTCGGCAAAATACTTGCGCGTCGTTTCCGCCTTGACCTTCAACTGCGGATTTGTCGCCAGCGCCGCCTTGAACTTGCCGAACGCCGCGGGCGACGTCAGCTTCACGGTCACCGACGACACATTGTTGCCGCGTCCGAATACGGGACCAATCGTGCCCGCATCGGCCCAGACCTCAGAATTGTAGGCGTTGTGCGAGTCGAACTCGCCCACCACTTTCCACGGCTGGCTGCCGATCTTGACGCTGGACCCAATGGTCATGTTCTTGAACGCTGCGGCAACGCTCTTGCCCACGTCGAGCTCAAGTGTTCCGGGTTTGAACTTGCGCCCCTTGATGATCTTCGCGTTCGAATGCACCGCCCACGCTTCCGGGCCCACCCCGCGGATCGACACACCCGCGTCCTGCCCGTTCTTCTTCGGCAATGACGCCGCCAGCGACAATTCCGGCGAGGCAATCGGGTGCCCTTGCCCATCGCGCGCAACGCCGGGCTGCTCGCCGACCAAAACCACAACGTTGTGCGACAACACGGATTGCGACTCACCCTGCGACCCTGCGCGCATGACGATGGCGGTGTCGTCATTGCCGGTACCGTGCAGCACGGTCTGAAAACCCTCACCCATCGCCAGCAGCGCGACCAGCACACCGACGACACCGGCGATGCCAATCACGATCACCGACGACGCGCCCCAGCGCGATGGCAGGGTCGCGATGCCGACCCCCGTCACGCTCAAGGTGCGCCGCCCCGCGCGCGTCAACGCCAGCCACAACGCCAACACGATCACGGCGGCAACCGCGCCGTACCACGGCAGGAATGACCAGGCCACGAGGCACGCGACCAGGATCAGGATCAGTAACGCACCGCGCAGGAACTTTTTCATGGTTGTCTCCTCAGCGTCCCGCCAGAGCATCGACGATCTTGAGCCGCATCCCGCGCAGCGCGGGCAGGATGCCGACGACCACGCCAATCACGATCATCAGCACGATCGCTACGCCCCAGACGGTGCCGGGGATGTGTCCCAGCGTCGAGGACTCACCCGGTCCGCTTATCGCAAGCTGTGCCCCCCCCACTTTCATCACCAGCGTGGCGAGTGCCATGCCGATCACGCCGGCGACCACGACCAGCAGCACCGATTCGGCCAGCACCAGTCCCAGCACGCTGCGATTGCTGAAACCAATCGTCTTCAGCACTGCAAACTCGGGGATGCGCTCGCGCACCGCCTGGGCCATGGTGTTCCCCGTCAAAAGGATCAACGTGAAGAACACGGCCGCCATGATCCCCGTGACGATCAGGCCGATGTTCGCAATCTGACTAAGCAAGTCGCTGACGAACGCATTCGCTGTCTGGGTCTTGGTCTCGTGGTTGGAGTTGGCGCTGAGCACGTCGATGGCCTGTGCGATACGACTGGCCTGCTTCGGATTGGCGATTTTCTCCTGGTACCAACTCACCTGCCCGTTGCCGTACTCACGTGCCGTGTCGAAATACTTCCAGCGGATGAACATCACTTGTTCATTGCCCTTCTTCTTGGGATCCTTGGCGTGGAAAATTCCGACGAGGTCAAACGACCACGCGTCGCCGCCGTCTTTTTTGGGCCAGATCGCCGCTTTGAGCGGAATCTGGTCGCCGATCTTCCAGTGATACTTCCTGGCCAGCGCTTCTCCCACCACCGCGCCATCGAGCGTGGTCTGGAACGTTTTCAACTGGGCAGGCGGTATCACAACGTCATGGTCTCCCTCAAAGACGTTCGCGCCCACAGCCAAGCTGGCAAAGGAGTTTTTTGGATCCTGGTAGATACCGCCAAAATAAGTGAACTTGGTTACCGACGTGATGCCCGGTATCGCGGCGATTTGCTGCTCGAGGCTCAGGGGCAACCGGCCCGCCAAACCGCCGAGCTTGGAAGTTGTCATCAACGTGCGAGCGCCCTGGACACTTTGGCCGGCACTGGCGAACTCGGCGCGTACCGAATCGAGCATCCCGAACAGCAAAAACGCCACGATGATCGAGATCATCGTGAAGATCGTGCGCGTCTTGCGCCGCGTCAGGGCGGCCCAGACCAGATGGAAGTATTTCATGATGCGTACCTCGCCGGCTCACGCTGTAGTTCCAAGTGAGTCTGCCGTCATTCCCACCAGTTGCAACGCGATCCCGGCGTTCTTCTTGCGCTTATATCTACCGGTGGCACTTTCAACACTTTGGTTCCCGCATTCAAGCCACGCGTAATCTGAAGCACCGCGGAAAATTTACGTTCGATGCCGCGGCCTCAACGCGCAAGAGCAGGGGGCACGTCCCTTGACTCACCATGACTGTCGAAGTCGCCAAGAGAAACTGCCGGAAGTCACTGTGACTTCCGGCTACGAACTCGGAACCAGACAAGCCCGACACTTGCTCGCCACATATCGCTTTTCCAGGTACACGCGCGCGAGCGTTGCGCCGCCCCGGGCAGACGCTTATCGTTGCGATACCAACCGAGCGTTTCATGGAGGCTCAGATTTGCGCACTTCTGCCGTCAGCACCCACAATGCGAGCCTCAACGTCCGCTATCTGGCAACTTGACGCGGGCGGTGACTGTCCGCGACAGACGCCTTTGGCCGAAGCGTGTCAGTAAACACATGTGCCAGCGGCGCAGCTACTTCGTCGCCGGCACGAACACCGCAAAAATGCCGGCGTAGGGTTTGACCATGAATGCGGGGGCGCCGTAATAGTTGCCGTCGGCATAGATCTGCGACAGCGTGCCGTCGAGGTACAGCGCGTTGCGGCAGCCCAGCTTGTCGCGGAACAGGGCCGCAAAGGCATGGAAGTTCACGGGTGCGGTGCTGACCACGAACACCGCCTTGTCCGCGCTCGGGGCGCACACGCCGCTGCGCCATTTCCGGCTGTCCGAATCGGCCACGAATTCCGGATTGATTTTTCCGTCGATCACCAGCATCGGCCCTGACTGGGTGGCGATCCGGGGCTGGGCGCCACTTGCTGCGAAGGCCGCGGTCGTCTGCACCGATGCGTGTCCGCCCGGGTCGATTGCGAACACACCGTTCGGCAGGAGCGAAAAATTGCCGGCGGCGGGATTGCCGTGGGTGGTGTTGAGTGCCTTGATGACCTTGCCGTTCTCGACGTACATGCCGAGCGGATTATCGTGGGCGTCGTAGATGCCGGCGTTGGCGGCGAACAGCAGCTGCTCGCCGTGTCTGGCCCCCCACAGTTGCAACGAATGGATGCTGGCGAATGGCTTGCCGGTTGCCGGATCGCGCCAGTGCAGACTCAGGTCTGCCTTCGTGAGGTCGATCGTCACGACCCGGTAGTGCACGTTTTCGAACGCCAGGTCGTGGCTTGCGATGCCCTGCGACGCGTGAGCGCAGGCACCGAGCACTGCGATGACGAGCAGCAACGCCAGGTTGGCCACGCGCGATGTTCCGCGTGGGAAAGGAGAGCGGTCGAATTGCATGGGGTGATAGTCACCGACTTGCCATGCGCAGTGCAAGCGGCGGGCGTCCCCTTCTGGCAGCTTTCGCCCGCATTACACATCCAGGGCTGCGTTCGTGATCCGTTGGGGTTCGCGAAAAAGCCGCTCACCCCAACCTACCGTGCTGCCGCGCTGCGTTTGCAGAATTGCAAACGCGAACGCGGCGAGTCTATCCTTTATCAATGTATTGAAATTCAAAGACACTGGTTCCCGCTTTCGCGGGAATGACGTCCGGGTTCCGCCGCGATGAAACTGCGGCGGCCCCAGAATGACGAGCAAAACCAAGGCTTCCCTCACGCTAGAGACGGTCGTGCCGGCGCAGCGGCGCCTTCGGTACTGCGCCGCTCGCGGCGAAAGGATCGCTGCTGTCGTCGCTGTAGGCGTCGATCAGGCTGTCGACGTAATCTTCGAGCTCACGGCTGGACAGCGGCGCATGGCACTTGCGGTGCCGTGCGAGGTCGCGCGTGATCTTCGATACCGTCATGGCCTGCGTGCGTGATTGCCGCTGGCACTGGGCCCTGCGCGCAGGGTCGCCGGACCGCAGTGCGGCGGCCTCCAGAAAACGCCGATGGTCGTTGACCGCAGCGATCAGGTTGAACAGCGTGTCTTCGTCTGCGTTCATCGTTCTCGCGCTCCTTTCTGGTGGCTGTGCAGGAAAGTCAAAACGGTCCGCGCGACATCGCCGAGTGACGGTGTGCGTACGTGGGCGCACGGTCGAGCGGCGCCGTCCGTGCCACCGACACGTGGCCGTGGATCATGCAATGCGTCCCTCGGCTTGCTGGTATTGCTGGATTCCGTCGGCGTACTCCTCGTGGCATGCCACACTGGAACCGCCGTTTTCTCCAGCGGCGATTCCGGTATGCAGCCCCGGAGCGGTGGCGAGAGCGGCGGGAGACGCTGTCGGCGGCGTCTCCTCCCGTTCACCCGGCTCGAGAAAATCTGCCAGCAAACGTTGCAGGTAATGCTCGGCGCGACGTGCCACGTCCGTCATCCGGCCGCTGGGTGCGTCGCGCGCAGCGAGTTCGAACCGGACTGCATCCAGGACTGCCCCGACCTTGTCCGCCTGATCGAGCTCGCGCGATTGATGCGCCGGGTCGGACTCGAGCAGCGCGGATGCGAGGTGGTGCTGCCGGACACCGGTGAGGCTGTCCACCAGATGCTGCAGTGTGGAGGTCTTCATGTGATCCGCTAGCTCATGCTTCGAAGTGGCTGCGTTCGCGTGCTGCCGGGCGTGACGGGGCCGCGGTTGCAAAGTCAGGCGCAGGGGTGTGACCTTCGAACGGACGCGCGTCGATTTCGTCCTCCACCAGCGCGAGAATCCGCGCGGTTTTCATCCGCGCGTGGTCGATTTCGTAGAAATAGCGCTCCAGGCGCCAATGGGCGCCATCGGGCGTTCGGCGCACCGCGCGCGCAAACCGCTTGGTGAGTCGGTCTTCGTGTTTTTCTGCTTGCTGGAGGTAAACCAGGTCGCGGTCGGAATGGCTGCGCGCCACCCAGCCCAACCAGCTCGCGCGCCACGTTCGCCGGCGACGGCCATCGCGCGGGATGCTGCCGCCGCCAGCCGTCGTGATGTGGGTGCACAGCTCATCCGCGATCAACTGGTGGGTTTGCGCGAGCTCCTCCAGTACGCGCTTCAACCACGGTCGCGTGGCGTGAACGCTGGCGTCGACGCAGAACAGCCGTGTGTCGTCCAACGCCTTGACGAGGTTGCCGAGGATGACTTTTTCGTCGTGCATGTCTTGGGTTTCCTTCCCTTGTCGCTACGGATGGGTGCGGAGGCGCCGCACCCGGTGTTCGCTCGCGTCCGGCAGGCACTCGGGCGCGGTCTGCATCACCTCACATCGAGATACTCCTCGAGCGTGTGCTCGAGACAGCTCTCGAATCGTTGCGCTGCGCCAACGGGCCTTGCATCGGGCGTCTCGCGCGACATGATCTCGCCACGGATGCGGCCGACGATGATTCCGATCATGGCCGCGCGTTGTTCGGCCCACACTCGTCTTGCAGGGTTGACTTCAATCCCGGCGGTCGTCTCGAGACAGGCCTGATCGTTCTCGAAGCTCGTGACCAGGTTGCGCAAGGTTTCGGTATTCATGGGACATCCCTGTCCGGGCAGCGCCTCCATGCCCTGTGTCCGGCGTAGAGTCTTCAATGACTGCGTGTGCGTCCATGATGTGGCCGCATCCGTGCGTGGATGATTTGGCCACAGGCAAAGCACCCCGTCTGTACGGGAACGAACACAGCCGATGCAAGCGTGGCAATGCCCACCGCCAGCAGGCATGGGGCGCGCACGCCGGGGCAGCCTACTTCAGCAGTCGCGCGTACTCGCGGTTGATCGCGCCGTAGCACTCGCAGCACGCACTCTCGAGACGCGTGCGGTCGAGCATCTCGATGCGCCCGCGCGCGTGGCGGATGATGCCCTTGCGTGCCAGCCGGTTGGCGGCTTCGTTGACACTTTCGCGACGGATGCCCAGCGTCTGCGCAATCAGATCCTGGGTAACGTGCAGGCAGTTGGAATGCGCCCGATCCAGCGTCAGCAGCAGCCATAGACAAAACTGCTGTTCGACACTGTGGCGTCGATAGCAGACGGCGTTCTGGCCCATTTGCGTCATCAACGCCTGGGTGAAACGCAGGACCAAGCCCTGCAGCGCCCCACCGTGCAAGAACTCCTGGCGCAGCGCGAGGCCGTCTCCGCACCAGGCCGAGCCAGCGACTTGCACCACCGTACGAATGGGCGTGCTGGTGCAGCCGAACAGCAAGGGGATTCCAACCAGGCCTTCGTTGCCGACGCTCGCCACTTCGGCCGCGTTGCCCCCGGCGGTAACGAACTGCTTCGAGAAGACGCAGCTCACCGGAAAATAGACATTGCGGCGAGCGGTTCCGGGCTGGTGGACCACTTTGCCGAACGGCAGTTCGACGGCGTGCAGGTGCCGGAGCAGGCGTTCCCGGTCTGGGCGCGGCAGCGCCGTCAGGAGTTTATTGTCTGCCAGATCGGGTTGGCCACGGGCGAGCATTATGCCTCCTCGCAGACGCCATGCTAGTGCGGTTTTGGTGACGCGTGCGTGACAGGAGAATGCCGGAACGCAATGGAGTTCGGGCAGGCCGGCTCAAGGCCGAAGGTTGGGGCCGGCAGCGTTGCAGGTTGGGCTGACCCGGCTTCATCGGGGAAGCCCAACGACACGCGTCGAGGAAATTCCATCGGCGTGCCGTGGCCGTTGGGTTTCGCAAAGAGCGCTCAACCCAACCCACGAAGCCGCGTCGTAGGTTGGGGTGAGCGGCTTTTTGCGAACCCCAACATTGCTCGCGTCTGGTGTTGGGCTTCGCAAAGAGCGCTCAGCCCAACCTACGGAACTTCATCGCAGGTTGGGCTGACCGCGCTTTATCGGGGAAGCCCAACATCACGCATCGAGGAAATTCCAACACCGTGCAGAGGCCGTTGGGTTTCGCAAAGAGCGCTCAACCCAACCTACGAAGCCGCGTCGTAGTCGTAGGTTGGGGTGAGCGGCTTTTCGCGAACCCCAACATTGCTCGCGTCTGGTGTTGGGTTTCGCAAAGAGCGCTCAGCCCAACCCACGGAATCTCGTGGTTGGTCGAGACTCGACGCGAATCAGGACGGGCGGCGCATGGTGATTTCCGTCGGGTTCGAGCCAGAGTTCGAACCGGCTACGTTCGGCCAAAAACCACTTCGCCATCGCGAGCAATGCAGGTCTTGGCGACGAGTTCATCCTCGAAATCCGGTTTCCATTCGCCATCGGTGACCACCAGCTCACTGAAGTGCATGAGGTTGCGTGCGTACATTTCCGAGGCATGCAACGGCGCACCGGACGCCAGGTTCAAGGGACCGACGATGGTGACGCCGTTGCGCTCGACGCGTTCGCCCGGCTTGGTCACCTCGCAGTTGCCGCCGCCTTCGGCGGCGAGGTCGACGATTACCGCGCCGGACTTCATGCCGTCGACCATGGACGTTGGAAGAATCTTCGGCGACGGACGCCCCGGCACCGCGGCGGTGGTCACGATCACATCGACGGTCTTCACGTGCTCGGCAAGCTTGGCCCGTTGCGCGGCGCGTTCCTCGGCGGTCAGTTCACGCGCGTAACCGCCCTGCCCCGCCGCGTTGACCCCGAGATCGAGGAACTTCGCGCCCAGCGATTCGATCTGCTCGCGGGTTTCGGGCCGCACGTCGAAACCTTCCACCATCGCGCCGAGGCGGCGGGCGGTCGCGATGGCCTGCAGGCCGGCGACACCGGCGCCGATCACCAGCACCTTCGACGGCCGCAAGGTACCCGCAGCCGTGGTCAGCATCGGAAAGAATTTCGGCGCGGCCTCGGCCGCGATCAGCATCGCCCGGTAGCCGGCGACCGCCGCCTGCGAGGACAGCACGTCCATCGCCTGCGCGCGGCTGGTGCGCGGCAGCAGCTCCAGCGAGAACGCCGACAACTTGTGCTGCGCGTACTGCGCCAGGCGATCGGATGCGTCGTGCGGATGCAACTGCCCGATCAGCGCCGCGCCTTCCTTCATAGTGGACACGCTGTCACCGGAGGGCGGTTGCACGCATAACACGATATCGGCCCGCCGCGCGACGCCCTCCGCATCGGCGAACTCGACGCCGGCATAGCTGGCATCGGGAAACCCTGCGCGTTGCCCCGCAGCGTGTTCGAGCATCACGCGCATTCCGCGCGCCGCGTATTTCTTCGCGGTTTCCGGCGTCAGTGCGACGCGGCGTTCGCCATCGGCGGTTTCGCGCAACGCGGCAATCGTGATCGGCATGATGGAACTCCTTGGGTGAAGCGCTGATCAATTCCGTTCGCACCGAGCCCGTCGAAGTGCGGGCGGAATTGACCTCGGGATTCGCGACTGCCGTCCACCCTTCGACTTCGCTGCGCTACGCTCAGGGCGAACGGGAAACCGTGAGACGTCCGGCTCGACACCGCATCGTAGCGCAAAGCCGCCGCGCACGGCTGTTAGACTGGCCGGATGTACGATGAACATGCCCTCGACAAACCTACCCTCGGCAGACTCGCACTCGAATTCCTCCGCAACCGCCGCTCGGTCCCGGCCGCGCAGCTGGAAGCCCCCGGCCCGACGCCCGATGAACTGCGTGAAATCGTGGCCACCGCGATCCGGGTGCCCGACCACGGCAAGCTGATTCCGTGGCGGCTGATCGCCTTTACCGGCGACGCGGGAGCGCGCTACGGCGAAGCACTGGCCGACCTGCACGCCCGCGTGGACCCGGGCGTACCCGACAGGAAACTCGCCAAGGACCGCGACCGATTCACGCACTCACCTGTAATCCTGGCGGTGATTGCGCGCGTCGACGAGCATCACCCGAAGATTCCCGCGCAGGAGCAACTGCTGTCGGCGGGCTGCCTCGGTTTCAACCTGTTGCTCGCGACGCAGGCGGCGGGTTTCGCCGCGCAGTGGCTAACCGGATGGTCGTGCTACGACCGCGATGCCGCGACATTGCTCGGCCTCGCCGACCACGAGCGCGCGATCGCCTACATCCACATCGGCAACCGCAGCGACGAACCGCCGGAACGCAACCGCCCAGAGGTCGATGAAGTGCTGGGCGCGTGGCAGGGATGAACGCGACCGTGCCGACGGCGGTTTCGACGCCGGTTCCGACGCCGGTTTCGACGCCGGTTTCGGCGCCGGTTTCGACGCTATACCTGATCGACGCCAGCATGTACGTATTCCGCGCCTGGCATTCGATGCCCAACGTGTTTTTCGATCGCGATGGCGAACCGGTCAACGCGGTGCACGGTTTCGGGCGGTTTCTGCTGGATTTCCTGGAACGCACCCGCGCGAGCCACGCGGTCGCCGCGTTCGACATCGCGCTGACGAGTTCTTTCCGCAACGCGATCTATCCCGCCTACAAGGCCAACCGCGACCCCGCGCCGCCGGAGCTGAGCCGCCAGTTCGAGCATTGCCGTGAACTTGCCGCCGCATTTGGTATCACGGTTCTCGCCGACGCCGCCTATGAGGCCGACGACCTGATCGGCAGCCTGATGCAGGTTTCCCGCGCGCACGGATTGCCGGCGGTGATCGTGTCCGCCGACAAGGATTTCGGGCAACTGCTGCTCGACGGCGCCGAGCAATGGGACTACGCGCGCGGCCAGCGCTGGGGCGGCGACGGCGTACCGGCACGGCTGGGCGTGCGTCCCGACCAAGTGGTCGACTGCCTCGCATTGATGGGCGACCCGGTCGACAACATTCCCGGCGTACCGGGCATCGGGGCGAAAGGCGCTTCGGCGCTGCTGGCGCATTTCAACGATCTCGAAACGCTGCTCGCGCGCATCGACGAAGTGCCGTTCCTGCGCCTGCGCGGTGCTGCGTCGCTGGCCGCGAAACTGCGCGCGCACGCCGGTCAGGCGCGGCTGTCGCAGCGTCTCGCACGGATCGCGCTGGATGCGCCGGTCCCCGATCATCCCGACCGGTTGCGCAGGCGTGCACCCGATCCGGCGGTGCTCGACGCGCTGTTCGAGCGGTTCCGGTTCGGGCCGCTGACCCGCGCCCGCGCACACCAGATTTTACTGCCGGCCGCCATCGCATGATGCGCACCTTGCCGGTTCCCGCCGAAGCCGCCGCACCGACCGACACGTTGCATGCAGGACGTTGGCTGACCCTGAAGCAACGTGGCCGCTGGGAATTCGTGGAGCGCACCAACCCGCAAGGCGCGGTGATCATCGTCGCGGCGACGCCGGAAGGCCGCGTGTTGTTCGTCGAGCAGTACCGCGTTCCGATCCGCCGGTTCACGATCGAGATGCCCGCGGGATTGATCGGCGACGCCGGCCACACCGACGACGACAGCGTGGCTGCGACGGCGCGGCGCGAACTCGAAGAGGAAACCGGCTACCGCTGCGCGCGCGTAGTGCCGCTCCATTCCGGGCCGTCCTCGGCGGGCATGAGTACCGAAATCATGCACTTCGTGCGCGCGCTGGACTTGCGCAAGATCGGTGCGGGCGGCGGCGATGCCACGGAAAACATCGTGGTCCACGAAATCCCGCGCGACGAGGCGGGAGCGTGGCTGCGGAAAATGTCGGGACAAGGGTATTCCATCGATCCGAAGTTGTTCGCGGGATTGTGGTTCCTCGAACACACGGAGACGCCGCCATGACGTAGGGCGGGTCTCGACCCGCCGACCCGTAGGGTGGAACCCGCGTAAGGTGGAACCCGCGTAAGGTGGAACCGCGTAGGGTGGAACCGCGTAGGGTGGAACC
>JBOHYT010000406.1:0-1030 GCA_050738055.1 Rhodanobacteraceae bacterium | reverse complement strand
CGGTCGGCCCGGTCGGCAAACCCGCCGCGGCCGCGGCCGTCGCGTCCGCCGAAGCCTTCGCGTCCACCGCGCTCGTCGTCGTCGAAGCCGGCGCTTTGCTGGGCCAGGGTGTGTTCGATGAATTCGTTGACCGCGCGCCAGGCGCCGGGATGGGCTTCGAAGCGGCGGATCATTTTTTCCTGGTGCAGCAGGAACAGGATGCCGCCTTCCAGGTGCAGATCGAGGGCTCCACGCAGCGCGCGCGCCTGGCCGACGTGGAAGGGCGAGAGTGGTTTGAGTTTGAATTCCGCCATGGCTGCACCATCTTTCTTCGGTCGGTTTTTCGATGGGCCAGGGGGCCCGGGGAGTTCGTCAATCCGCGCGGTCAGCTCCGTGCGGCCGGCGGGAGAATCAGTCCCACGCCGCGGCCGAAAAAGCGAATCGGCCCGTGGCCGGCGGCCGGCGGGGCCAGTTCGGGATTGTCGCCGACCAGCACCACGCCCGAATTCGGCCAGGTTCCCGATGCCGGCGGCGGGACGGTGACGACCGAGCCCTCGCGGTAGACCCGCAGGCCGGCGACCGCGCGATCGTCGTGGCGGCGTGCGGCGATCGCGCCGACTTCGGCGCCCTCTTCGCGCCAGCCGCCGGCGAGATCGCCGGCCGATACATGCACCTGGGACAGCAGCAGCAGGCGGCGGAAGTCGCTGGTGGCGCCGATGTCGCCGGCGGTCCAGGATTCGCCGGCGCCGGCCGCCCAGCCCTGCGGCGGCCAGGTCAGTTCGCGGACCAGTTCAAGCTGTCCGTAGCCTTGGCTGCGACGCGCGCCGAGGCCTTCATCGCACAGCACGCGGAAGACTCCGGTGAGTTGCTCCAGCAATTCCGGCAGGTCGGCGCACAGACCGATCCAGCCTTCGCGCGGCGGCAGGTCGTGGTCAGCGGTGTCGGCTTCGATGTATTCCGCCGGCCGGCCGTCGCGCGCCCAGGTCCAGAGGTTGCGGGCCGCGACCCACGCGCCGCCGCGGCCGCCGGGCGCCGGCCAGAGCCGCTCGCC
>JBOHYT010000405.1:0-5699 GCA_050738055.1 Rhodanobacteraceae bacterium | reverse complement strand
CGTGATCGACTGGGTGAAGATCGGAGGCTGCTTGTCGAACACGTTGTCGACACCGACCGAAAGCGTGGTGTTGATCGGCTGGATGTCGTAACTCGCCTGCACATAGTTGTAGACGATGTTCGGAATGCGGAAAGCGAACAACTGCGCACCACTTTCGCCGTTCTGGTGCTCGGCCGGGTTCAAGCTGCCGGCCTCCTCGTGCCCGATGTACTGGACACGCCAGGATGCGTTCCACGGGCCGTCTTGCCAGCTCAAGCTGGCCAAACCGCGCACGCGCGGATAGGACCCGAACCCATTGTAATAATGGCCGGCCACGTGATAGACCTGCGCACTCGCGAGCCCCGGGAAGGTGTTGTCGGTGTACTCGGCGAGATACGTGCCCTGCACGCCCAGATTGAACTGACCCGGCAGCCAACCGACCTGCGGGATGCGGTAGGTGAAGCCCGCGTCCACGCCTCTGGTATCCAGCCGTCCCAGGTTGATGAACGGCTGGCTGATGAATGCGACCTGGCCGTTGGGACGGCGATGGATCAGCGCACACAGAGCGCTGGCGTTGTTGGAGAAGCAGGTGCCGGAGATCAGCGTGGCATTCGACCGGGTAATCGTGTTGTTCAGGTAGATCCGCCACACATCCGCGGTGAGCGTCAATCCGGGCACGAAATGCGGAGAGTAGACCACACCGAAGTCGAAAGACTTGCCCTGCTCGGGCTGGAGGTGGACGCCCGCCGCGACCGACCCCGACGTGACGCCGGTGGTCTGCGACAGACCGTTCTGCAGCGACTGGAACGTCGAGCCCGGCGGTACGTTCTGGCAGGCGTTGGAATGCGCTGCCAGTTCGGCCGCGGTCAAGCCGATGCAGGGGTCGCTGAACGACGGCGCGCTGCCGAACGGGCCCGTGAACAGTGCACCCAAGGTGGGCGCACGAAATACCTTCTGCACGGTGCCGCGCAGCAGCAGGTCCTGGATCGGTCGCCACTCGACGGCGACCTTCCAGTTGCTGGTGCTGCCGGCCAGCGAATACTTGCTGTAGCGGTCGCCCACGTCGACATTCAGCGCATTGAAGAACGGCACGTCCTTCAGGATCGGGATGAGCATCTCCGCATACGCTTCCTTGACAGTGAAGCCGCCTTGCAAGGGCGAAGAGCACGCCGATTGCGGCACCTGACAGGTTCCGGTAAGCGGATTGGCGAGGGCGATGAAGTCGACGATACTGTGCGAATACAAATAGCGATAGTTTCCGCCGACCGCCAACTGCACGTCCCCCGCCGGCAGGCTGAACACGGGACCATTGGCGCTGACCTGATACCTGCGGTGCGTGGTGATACCGCTGGAGAAAATCGTGGCGACATATTGCCGCTCAATCGCGAGCGACTGCGGGCTGTTGACGTCGAAAATGTTCAGCGGCGTGCAGTTCGGGATCGCGCTAGTCGGATCGCCCGGCTTGCTGACGCAGGTCGGTACGCCGCCAATCAACATCGACGGGCCGACGGCTTTCGCAAACCCGCCGCCATACACGAAGTCGCCCAGTGTATGGGTCTGTCCGCTGGTGCGGCCGTAGTTGAAATGCGCATCCCAGACCCAACTGGATTGGCCAATATTGCCCCGTAGGCCGACGATACCCTGATCGGTGTCGAGGGTGTTGTGGCCCTGACGCTGGCCGATGCCGGTCCAGCGGGTCAGGAATTCGTACTGGGCATATCCGCCACCCGGTGTGGTGTTGGCGGTGGAGGGACCGAAATCCACCCCGAACGGGTTGTACATGTTGTACTTGGAGATGATCACCCCATCGCTGAGCGCGTCGAACGGCAACGCCGCCAACGCGGCAGACGATGTGGTCTTGTTGTAGAACACGTCCATGTAAGCCTGGACGTTGGCGCTCAACTGGTAATCGCCCTTGAAGAACGCGTTGGTGCGCTCCTGCGGGGTCAGGTCGTAGTTGACCGCCTGATAGTTGTACGAGTCGGTGGCGCCGTTGTAGCAGCGGTAATCGCTAAGCGCCTGGCCAGTGCCGGCACCGGGGGCCTTGCGGGTGACGCTGCTGCAGCCGTAGATGTTGGTGGGTGCCGAGGCGGGGTTGCCGTTGGAGTCGGTGGTTTTCAGAAACGCACGGCCGAACGGGTTGCGGCTGGAGCCGAACGCATAGATGGTGCCGTAATAGCGGTACAGCGCGAGTTTGGAGAAATCACGAGCGCCAGAAGAAATACCGTCCTGCTTGCTGTAATCGGCGCCGGCGATGATGCTGCCCTTGTCGGAGGTCTGGCCGAAGATGAAGCTGGTGCCCCTGCGCTCGCCGTCGTTGTGATCGGAAATGCCGTAGTTGGCGGTGAACTGCGCGCCTTGATAATTCTTCTTCAGGATGAAGTTGACCACACCGCCGATGGCATCCGAACCATACGTCACGGCGCCGCCGTCGTTCAGGACTTCGATGCGCTCGACCAGTTCGACCGGGATGGTGTTGAGATCCCCGTTCACCACGCGATGCCCGTCGACCAGCACCAAGGTACGCGCCGTGCCCAAGCCGCGCAGATTCGCGCCGGAAGCGCCGCTGCCGCCGCCATTGTTGACGCGCGGGTTCTGCGGGGAACCCGTGATCTGCGGCAGAGACTGGATCAGGTCACCCAAGGTCAGCGCGCCGCTGTTCTTGATTTCGGCGGCACTGACCGTGGTGACCGGATTGGCGGTTTCCAGGTCCACGCGGCGAATATGCGAACCCGTGACCACGATGGTCTGCAGGGTTTGTGGTTGCTGGTTGTTCTGCGTCGTGGTCGTGTTCTGCGCAAACGCAGTCCCCGTGATACCCACGGCAGCAACGGCACCCAGCGAGAGAGCCGTCTGCACGGCCTTGGACAGCTTACTGCGGTCGAGTCTCATTGCACTCTCCAAACGTTTTTGATGTGTGAAACAGTTTCGGGAAAGGTCCCCGCCAGATAACCCTGATGGCCGTTTGAACCTTCGGTGGTGTTGGATGCTAACAACTTCCTAACCATTTGGGAATAGCCTGCAACATACGTGGGCGTACGGTCGGGAGCCAAAAGCGCGACAGCGTAATCCCCGCAAAACGGCCTGTCATATGGAGGTTGGGGTAGTCGATTCCGTCCCGATGTGCAGGCTTGCAAGCGTCGCCGCTGAACGTAGCTTGAATCGGTGAGAACATACCGCCAGGCGAGGGCTGTCACGTCCGTTCGCGATGGAGCAACTGCTGCAGGCCCGCCAATTGCCGTTCGTAGCGTCGCCACTCGCCGAAAGCGCGCGGGTGGATCGAACCGCGCGCCTGCATGGCACTGAGTGTGCCGATGGCGGTCGGGTTGTGGGACGGATCCACGCAAGCCGGTTCCCAATCCAACCCGCAGAATGCGATTACCTTGCGCATGGTGGCTTCGGTGTCGGCGACCAGATCGTGGTAGCGCACCTGCAGAATCCGTTCCGGCATGACCGTGTGCCAATGCGCCATCAGGCGCCGGTACTCGAGGAAATGGTCGCCCAGCGTGTCGAGGTTGAAGCTGTAGGCGTAGCGCGCACCGAGCAGTGCCCGGAAATTGGAGAAACACACATCCATCGGATCACGCACCAGATGCAGCAGGCGCGCTTGCGGCAATGCCCGGTGGATCAACCCCGCCAACATGTGATTCCACGGTTGCTTGTCGATGAAAAATCGAGCGCCCGGGGCACGCCATTGGGTCTGCATCAGATAACGGCGGCCTATTTGCCGGTAATCCAGTCCCGGCAGGCGCTGCAGCATTCGCGTGTCCAGCATCGTACGTTGATTGGCTTCCCAACACAGCTGACGTGAAAAGTCCTCGAGTTCGCCCACCGAAATTACTTGCGAGTGACTCCCGAGGAGCCGGTCGAGCAGCGTCGTGCCCGAACGGGGCAAGCCGAGGATGAAGATTGGTTGCGGACCATCAGGGGTACCGCAGTCCGCTCCGAAAAAATGCCGCGCGCACTGCTCGACGAGCCCATCCACCTGCTGCCGCATGCTTGCGGGGTTACAAGGGTACAAGGCCTGCATGATGGCATTGGCAGTCACCAGCGCCTCCCAAGCCTCCTCGTAACGGCGGATATCCTCCAATTCCTTGTAACGCGCGAATTCGAGCGCAGCGTGATCCTGTGTGCCGCGCACCACGAGGCGACGACGACGATCGAAATCATCCAGGTGGTTGCGCTCGGGGGTTTGCTTGCGCAGTCGCGCCAGTTCGAGCGCCGCGGCGCATGCCGCAGGATCCATCGAAAGGCTTGCCTCGAGATCAGCTTCGGCGTCCCGTGGGTGACCGCAGAAGAGGAATTCCAGGCCACGCGCGAACCGGAACTCGGCGCCATCGACACCCAGCGCGTGAGCGCGTTCCAGCAGCGTCAGGGCTTCGGTGTCCTCGCCAAGTTCCCGGCGCAGTCCCGCCGCGCACATCACTACTGATCCGGATTGGACCCGCGTCAATAATGGGTGCTCCAGACAGGTGCGCGCCGCGACGGTTTCGCCGGCGCGGAGGAGAGCCATGCCGACCGCGACGATCGACATTGGTTCGGGCGGAAGATCACTCGCCGCATCCAGCGCATGCCGAGCGGCGTCGCGCACGCGCCCGTCCGCCCAGGCGATGTGACTCAACGTCATGTGCGCCGCGGCGTGCCGCGGCTGCCGTTGCAGCAGCGACACGAGGGCATCGCGGGCGCCCGCCGTGTTGCCTGCACCCATGTACAGTTGAACCTGCCGCCAAAGCGCATCGACGGACTGATCATTCATACGCAGATTTTTGAAGCATGCCGCCATGCCGCGCAACGACATTGCGTACCGGTACTTCGGCTTGGGTCAACCGGCCGGTGTCGGCGAGCACCGCCGCCAACCGCAAAGCCGCGTCGCGGTTGCCGCGCTCCTTCTGCACCCAGCGTCGGAGTACCGCTTCGGCTTCATCCTGCCGGCCAGCCGCCAGCAGCGCGTGCGCGTACAGCATCAACAGTGTGCCGTTGGCATGCCCCGAACCAGCGATCGGCGCGAGCAACGCCAAGGATGGGTCGACCTGGCCCGTCGTGAGCCATGTGCGTGCCAGCGTCGCGAGCTGCGCCAGCGCGGAGGCAACCGCGGGATCGCCGGGGGCACCGTCCATCGCGCGGCGCAGCGCGGCCGCGGCGTCGGCGTGTCGACCGGCCTGCAGCAACGCGGAAGCGCGGCGCAACGAATCCTGCATCGGCGCGGAGGGATCGGTAATCATTGGGCAAGGGTGCAGGTCTGGCGGGTTCCCGGCAAGTCGTCGCAGCACGTTTTGAAAAACTGCTATTCGTCATCCCGGCGAAAGCATGTCCTGAGCTTGTCGAAGGGCCGGGATCCATTGTGATTTTCGAAACCAGAAGATGGATCCCGGCTTTCGCCGGGATGACGGAAAAAAGCAGGTGTAGCTCGGACGAGCTTGCGTCATCCGGTATTCGCCGGGATGCCTCAAAAAGCGGGGTACCGAATTTTTGATGTGGCTTGGTTCTCCAAGCCCATTGCAGCGTGCACCTCAAGTACCGAACTCTGATGTGGACAAGGTGAGACCATCTACGTCGGTGCTACGTTTCGTTGGATGTCTCGCCCGCCAAGGCAGCTTCGTAGTCCTGGCCGCCGTAGAATATGCCGATGATCGACACGACGCGGCTGCCGGCGTTTACACGAAACGCGACGGTGATGCTCTTGCGGTAACCAATGATCCGCAAGCCAGGCAGAAGATCAT
>JBOHYT010000404.1:0-1506 GCA_050738055.1 Rhodanobacteraceae bacterium | reverse complement strand
CACCGCCCATCAACCCCCCTCCTCCGCCCGTGGTTCCAGTGGGCGTCATGGGTCACGACCCGCTTGAATTCGCGAGCATCTACGATGCCAGCAGCCTGCCGGCGGCAAAAAATATCAACGTGGCGGTAGTGGGCTGGGGCAGCATGCAGCAGACCATCACCGATCTCAACACGTTCACCAAAACCAACGGCCTGAAAAAGGTCAAGACCTACGTGGTGTGCACCGACACCAACGGCATCAACCCGAATACCGGTGAAGGCTTGGGCGGCACCACAATCGGCGACCCCACCTGCAACGGCAACTTTGACCAAGGTTCGGTCGAGTGGGATCTGGACAGCCAAGACATCATCGGCATGACCCGTGGTGTAAAGAGCATGACCTTCTATGCCGCCTTTGGCGCGTACAACACCACGATCACTGACGCGATCAATGAAGCCGTCACTCCGACTGTGGGCGAGCCGCTGGCGCAAGTGCTCAACCAGTCGTTTGGCGAATGCGAACGCTTTGAGGATATCAATCAGGGTGGCGACGGGTCCGCACAGGCTGATGACGCCTTGTACCAACTGGGCGCTCTCCAAGGGCAAACCTTCTCGGCATCGACCGGCGACAGCGGCTATGACGAGTGCGGCGACGGCCTGACCGATTCGGCCAGTTACCCGGCCAGTTCGCCATGGAACGTGGCGGTCAGCGGCACCACGCTGCGCGCTTCGAACACCACGTGGGCGCGCGAGAACGTGTGGATCGATTCTGGTGGCAGCCCCAGTTCGTTCGAACAGGCGCAGCCATGGCAGGCGGGCCTGACCTATGGCCCTTATGCCGGCCGCCGTGGCCCGGACGTGGCGTTCGATGCCAACCCAAATTCGGGCGCGATCATCATCAACTACGGCAGCCTGGTCCAGGTCGGTGGCACCAGTCTTTCTTCACCTCTGTTCGTCGGCGCGTGGGCGCGGATCCTGCAGGGCAACAAGACGCTCGGCTTTGCCGCGCCGCATCTGTACGCGTTGCCGGCGGGCGATCTGCACGACATCCGGTCCGGCAACAACGGCTACTACATCGCCCGGCCGGGTTGGGATTGGGCCACCGGGCTCGGCAGCTTCGAGGTCGCTCCGGCGGCCCGAGCGCTGGGTGCTTCCAGATGATGGGTGGTTGTTAGCACGCAACACCGCACCGGGCATCCCGCCCGGTGCGGTGTTGCGTCGGATGGGAAAACCATCGGATTGCTTCAGCGCTGTTGCGGGACACCGACGATCTGCTGTCGGCGCGCGACGCCCGACCGCAGCCGCGCCATTTCCGCGGGAGTCTTCAGGCGCGCGCCACGGAAATACCATACGCGCAGATCCAGGCCGCGCGGACTGACCCCGATATAGGAAAACCCGACTCCGGGCCAGCGCGCCCAGCGGAGCGTATCCGCGAATCCTTCGTTTTCCAGTTCCAGCAGCACACCGATGCACGGATAGCCGTGCTCGCGTGCGTAGCTTTCCAGCACCCGCTGGGAGTGCCGGAGCA